>JAKAAL010001009.1 GCA_021802375.1 Bacillota bacterium
TCCACATTGCAATCCGGCGGATGCTTTATTTTCGCCGGTAAACGGGTCATGGGCAATCAAAACGTCATCGTCTATGGTGGCATTGTGGGTCAGCCTGGCACGAAAACGGCTAGTCAGCTACAGATGAGCCTAAGTGATGGGGAAAATCTATTAAATGCCGTAAGCGGAGTAGTGACTTCCCACACGGTGGTCCAGTCGGGGGAACCGGTGGGCACGATCAATGTTCCCTGGCAATCGAACGTGGTATTACAAACGACCAAGCGAGTCACCTTATTAGGCTGGACTGGCTTGGATTACGCGGCTCATGTGTCCTTAACCAAATTGCCGACTGATGTCAAAGAACTGGCTGCGGGGACCGTTGTGGGCGCTCTCACTGTTACCACCGGCTCTCAAACCGTGACGGTTCCGGTAGTAACGGCCTCTAAATTAACCGGACCTTCGTTGGCATGGCGCATGAGTAGAATATAAGAATTCATTCCAAAAACCCGGGGTGATGAACCTCGGGTTTTTGGTATTGGTTTACATTGTCACACGCTGGTAGCAGAGATGGCAGATGATGTGCTCATCGGTCTGCATCATGGTAACTGACTTCAGTTGTGGCATCCTGAAGTGGCAGGCCTAATCATTTTCGTGTGGGCATTATATTTTTACATTCCGCGCTTCAAAAATGGTATTTACTTCATTCCCTCAAATGGCTCAGAAACCACGGTCATGGTGTGCATGGACGTTATCATAAAGGTGCTGTCGGGTGTCCGACTGCCGTTAAGATGGCTTCCAAGGTGGGATGAAATAAGGTACCGGAGACAATGTGGCGCTAGCTCTGGAAGTCGGCAGCAACCTCCATTCCATGGCCCATCGGATGCGTCAGCCTGCGACGGGACGGTGGGCGGTTGGACATACCTCCTGGAGCATGATTGTTCCGTAGTGTGATGATTCAAGGGGATGCTGCCCTCTGGGCGAGAGATATTGAGGACCTGGGCATGTCAATGCGTGGAGATAGCGGCCTCGCAAGGGTTCCGCGTGTGGGATCGATTGGATCGCAGGCCGGGTAAATACGTGAGGTCGGTTCGGTGTGGAACTGAAGGGGCGCTGACCCGTGTACCGTCGTTCGTGATCCCGTGAAGAACGGGCAATGGTTGTACAGATCCACGGGCCGAGCCTTGAATCGTTTTCTTTGGGGTAGGGCTCCCGGGCGGTCTGATGTAAGGCCAATACTAGCCATAAATGCGCAAGGCGCGTGAGCGCAGGGAGCCTTTGCAAACCCTGCCAATCCCGTGAGTACCGATGGGTCTTATGGTCACCAAAGTTCTTTTCTCTGAGAATATGAAACACTCAACTTTCCAAGCTTAAATAACGGCTCGAAGCCTTGCCCCGCTTGGGATTGACGAATTTTTTTATGGGAGTTGATAAAGGGAAATGCCTCTTTCCTGGTATAATTGTTTTGACCAACAAATCCATAAAAAGACGCATGATATATAATACCACAGAATCAGGAGCAATCAAGTCTAACGGCATTTTTCCGCAAATATGGCTTAGGGCGCCTGCTTGCGCAGGCGGGTGTACGTTCTCGTACGATTGGGGTGCCGGGGACCATCATCATTCAATTGCTGGTGGGGCTCGTGTGTACGGAGCGCAACCTATGGCGCTGGTTTAAGGAGGCGCCCACGCAATCGGCCGAGCCATTACCCTTCCAGAAGAGTACCGTGTACGCGTTACTCAAGAATCCCCATATCAACTGGCGCCGTCTGCTCTGGGCCCTCAGTTACGCGACGACCCGCTGGCTGAGCTCCTTCACCCAGCGGGACGCGGTTTTGATCGTCGATGATTCCCTCTTTGATCGCCATCGGAGTCGCCGGGTAGACTTTCTTTCGAAGGTGTATGATCATGTGGAGCACCGTTATCGTTGGGGATTTCGCTGGCTTACGGTGGGCTGGTCGGATGGCACCACCTTTCTCCCGCTCATCTTTTCGCTCGTGGGATCACAAAAGGCGTCGAATCGGCGGCAGGACACCGAATCTCGGGTGGATAGACGGTCGGTGGGTGCCCGGCGGCGCCAGGAAGCCCAAGAATCTGCGCCGACCTTAGTCGTACGCGCCCTCCGCGATGCGTTACAAGCCGGCATTACCGCGCGCTACGTCTTATTTGACCGGTGGTTTACCACCGGCAAATTAGTCGGGGAGATCGTGCGGACCACGGGATTGGACGTCATCGGGATGGTGAAGGCCTCCCCGCATATCCGCTACACCTATCACAACCAACAGTTCACCCTCAATCAGCTCTATCGCCAGGTGATCCGACCAAAGTGGGTCCGGAGCGACTTGATCGGGTCATGTCTGGTGACGCTCATGACAGAGGCGGGGGCCCTGCCGCTGAAAATCGTGTTCGTCCGCGATCGCCGGAGTGAATCGAAGGAATGGTTGGCGCTCTGGAGCACGGACCTGACCATCCCGGACGACGAAGTCGTGCGGCAGTATGGCAAGCGGTGGGCCATCGAAACCTGCTTTAAAGTGGCCAAAAGTCTGCTGGGCATTCCCCGGGAATATCAGGGACGCTCGTATGAAGGATGCATAGCCCATGTGACCATCGTCTGTATCCGGTACCAGTGGTTGGCCCTGGAAGTGCGGAA
>JAKAAL010001010.1 GCA_021802375.1 Bacillota bacterium
AGTTGGGTTTCAGAGTCGTCATAGGGACTGGTTTTGTTTTGGATCGGGGTAGGATTTTCCTTTGGGTTGTTAATACCGGCTTCTCTGCGGTTTTTATTGACATTTGCTTCGACTGTCTTTACGGAATCTTTACGAGCTGGTTACTATTTGGGATTCGTTACCACCTTTAGTTTGGCATTTGGCTTGCTCTTTACCATTCCAACGTGGATGGGAGTGGCGGTCAAACTGGGGTGGATTCGGATGGACCAACTTCGTAAAGGTCGAAGGATGGCGTTGTTTGCTAGCGCCGTGTTGGCGGCCGCCGTGGTGCCCTCGCAAGACCCGCTGACGCTTGCCGCCGCAATCCTACCCGTCTATGGATTATACGAAGCGACCGTACAATTGAGCCGATGGATTCGGCCTTTGGAGCACTAGAATCCGGCACTAACACTCTCCACCCTATCGGAATCTAAATTAGGGGATGGGGTCGTGAAGTAACGGCGGGTTGCACTAATTTACAATATGTAAACCAAAGAATTACACTGTAATACCTAAAGTCAAAATGTGACGGTCCTGTAATTGCATTGCCCGGATTCTTGTTCCGCCCAGCCGAGAAGCCCGCATAGGGCAATCGCATCAGGTTGATCGGGATGAGGTACCTGACGCGCTTGAAGGCGACGACCCCCAGATTGCACCATCCGAGATGGTCGGCCCGATCGTCTGGGGCACCGGTATCTCGCGTTCGGGCGTGTTCGGTAGTTCCTTAATGCGTATGGCACTAAGCCAGTTCACCCCATGTCCTCGTGATCGAGCTCTAGCGTAACTTTGTGCAATAGCAGATGGTAAATCAGCGCATAGCATATCCCGCGTGTCATAATGCGCCGATAAAAACTATCTGGAAGCTTGCCGTGTACAAGCATGTCAAATCTACCCTAACTTTTTTGGGGAGATTGAGGCGTCCATGGAGGCAAAACCAGACGGTATGGAGTTGCCAAAATGTGGAGCCCAATATTGGAACACTCTGGTGGGCCTATCATACGCTGGGGTTGAGATCTCTAAGTTAGATTGCACCGGGGGAATGATCAATGATAGTGGTGAGACCTACAGTAGCCCTTCAAGAAGTTGCAGAGTCGTTGGCGTTGGCTTTGGAGCGCTTGGGCTATCATTCCTCGGTTGTCGGCCGGGTTATCCCGTCGCAAGACGTGGTGGTATTGGGACCTCATGTGCTTTCTCCCAGTGTATTGGCTACGCTTCCCCCCAATGCTATCCTCTATAATCTTGAGCAGTTGCCTCATGACGTTGAGGTGTTCGGGCCATCGGTTCGAGAGGCTTTTCTCCGGCATCGAGTTTGGGACTATAGCCGACAGAATTGCCGAATATGGCGTGAACGAGGTGTCGGGCAGGTGGTTTGGGTGCCGATTGGATACGTACCAGAGTTAAGCCGGACTGTGTTGGCGTCTGAACAGGATATTGACGTGCTGTTTTTTGGCACCCCGAGTGACCGCAGACTCCGTATTTTGGAACTACTCAAAGCCCAAGGGGTTCGGGTGGTCGCGCGCTTTAACATTTGGGGTGCTCAACGTGACGAGCTCATTTCTCGTGCTAAAGTGGTACTAAATATGCACTACTACCCCACACACATTTTTGAAATTGTGCGTGTCAGCTATCTTTTGGCCAACCATAAGGCGGTAGTGGCGGAATGTGATTGCGACACAGAGATCGAAGACGACCTGCGGGACGCGGTATATGCCGCTCCCTACGAGGACTTGGTTGAGGGAACCCTCTGGTTGTTAGCGCATCCAGATGAGAGGGACCAGTTAGCGATGCGAGGGTTCGCCCGGATGGCAGCCCGCGACGAAGTAACCTTCGTTAGCCGGGCGTTAGCGAAGTCAGGATTCATTCACTGAACACCCGGTAATTTATTATGATTCGGGTACAGGTTCCTCAGGTTTGGGTTCTTCCATGTCTGAGCTGTCCACGGGTACACCGGGGACGGGTTTGGGGAGTTCAATCATAAGAGAAATTGCAGCGGCAGCAAACCAAAGCGGCACCAAAATTTCCACGATGGAGATGAGCACCGAGAGCGGACTCCATAATATAAACAAGGTGCCCAATGCGGTCAATGCCGCCAACCCCAACCCTGACCACGACAATGACCGTATCATCGTACGATTTCTAAGTCCTATAAAGGCTGTACCGGCCATGAATATCGCTAATGTCAAGAGTGCGACAACAGCTGGGTCAATGGCCCAATAAACCTGATAGCCAGCCAATATCAAAATCGGGGATTGGGCTTTGGGCAGATAGTAGCTAATGCTCAGCAAAACGGCCTGGCTTGCCAAAGAGAGGATAACATATGCCAAAAGGCCGCCCGTTGTCAGCGTGGTCAACGTACGATTAGCAATTTCGTCGTGCCCGCGACTGGTGGTTACGAGACAACTCCCGAACAGGAAAAACAGTACCGTGACAACGATGCCCCAATAAGTGGTAATGCTAATGGCGTTAAAGTTGTAATGAAGGTACCCTAAAATATCTTGGGGCGGAGCACCCGGACCCGGGGGTACTAGAACAAAATGCGTGAATAAAACATAGACCACCCAAATTAATCCCAAAGCCGCTACAATTCGTTTCATTGAGGAACTCCTTT
>JAKAAL010001011.1 GCA_021802375.1 Bacillota bacterium
TGTTTTACCTACGGGTGTTTGTGAGTGTCTTCTCGAAAAGAAAGCCCCGGAGACTTTATGCGGCATTGCTCTCTCTAATATCTCATCACAAATGACCCGATAGATCAGGGCGTCTTTCATGTTCAACGCGGTTATCACTCGAAATGATCCGTTGGACTTAGCCAGTTCGAATCGAGAAGGCGGGCTAGGAACATAGGTTCCCTCAAAAATTTCCTGCATAATTAGCGGCAGCGTTGCGTCAAAAGTAACAAACCAATCTAGCCAGTCTACCACATCTCGCGCTTGAACTGTACGGACTTCATTTCGTAATATTCGACTTGTCCGTCGCAGGCGCTCTTCGCTAAACAGTTCTTCAAATGACGTGTCCTTTTCGCTCATTAGCTGGCCGCGTCGCGATTATCGACTTGAAGATTCAGCAATCCGTTCACAATTGTTAGCGTCTCCATACGTACTCGACCTCCCGCTTAACCAAATCCACGATATATCCCGGATTATCAAACCCAGACCAATCCTTCGGGTCATTGAGAATTCCGCGGTCCAGATGTCCTGCGCGACCGGGCCAATCTTGTAAGAGCCACAGGCGCAAAAACATTTCCCGATACAAACGGTCGGTTTCCAGGCAGCTTTTCATTAGATATTCACATTTGTTGCCTTGCTCGCGGGTGCTGTGTGATGCCTAGAGAAATTCGCCTGATAAGTCATAGATAGTCATAAGTGGTGGCCCTTCTTGATCACGCTCTCGGCGTTATTCGCCAAACATATCGGGATTTCCTGCCCCAGAGACGAATCCCTGGTTGGGTTGGGCCATGTAGAGGAGATCACAGACTCCGCGTCGAAGAACTAAAGAATGCCCTATCTAAGTCGTTTCTGATAAGATGTGGCAACGGTTCACGGAGATGATGACAGTCAACGCAGTAGAAATCGAAACCGAGGTCTCAAATCTAGCGGACCAACCGTTCGACCCGCAGGAATTTCCGTTTGCTTTTCTGCGCGCGTTCGGAAATAAGGAGACCACCATTAGACGCCTACGTTCGGGGGTATCGAATCGGTCGGACGTGGATGGCGTTTTGCAAACGTCAAACATCCACATTGCTGTGGCGCAGGCGGGAGAGGTGACCAAGACCCTGATCGCGTTGAAGGCCAGCCCAGCGACCGAGAAGGCGAAAGCCCGACTTATTCTCGCCACGGACGGGTCTCAAGTGGAGGCCGAGGACTTGGAGTCCGGTGAGACGTTGGTGTGTCACTATCGGGAATTGCCTGACCACTTTGGGTTTTTCCTGCCGTTGGCCGGAATCACCACGGTCAAGCCGATTCAAGAAAACGCCTTCGATATTCGGGCTACGGGTCGCTTAAATCGTCTATATATCGAGCTATTGAAAAATAATCCCGCATGGGGGACTCTGGAACGGCGTCACGAAATGAATCACTTTATGGCACGGTTAATCTTTTGTTTCTTTGCTGACTGTACCGATATCTTGAACGGAAGCCGTCGGTTTACTACCACGGTAGAGCGGATGAGCGCCCGTGATGCGTCTAACACGTCTACGGTGATTGGAGAAATCTTCCGTGCCATGAATACTAAGAAGGCGGACCGTCCGACCGTGTGTTTGCCGCGATGGGCCGATGCGTTTCCGTATGTCAACGGAGGTCTGTTTGCTGGCAGCGTTGCCACACCGGAATTTAGCAAGATTGCTCGCACGTACCTCTTACATATTGGGGGATTGGACTGGACGAAAATTAACCCCGACATCTTTGGGTCGATGATTCAGGCAGTCGCGAACGATGAAGAGCGCGGGGCATTGGGTCTGCACTACACCAGTGTGCCCAATATCCTGAAAGTATTGAATCCGCTCTTTCTCGACGACTTGCGGGCACACCTCGCGGATGCGGGCGACAACCCTCGGATGCTGCTTAACTTGCGCAAACGCTTGGCGCGTATTCGCGTCTTTGACCCAGCGTGTGGTTCCGGTAACTTTCTCGTCATCGCCTACAAAGAAATGCGCGCCATTGAATACGCCATCAACACACGCCGAGGCGAGCCGGGGCGCAAGAGTGACATTCCGTTGACCAATTTTCGGGGCATCGAGATCCGGGATTTTGCAGCCGAAATCGCCCGGCTCGCCCTCATCATCGCCGAGTTCCAATGTGATGTTCTGTACCGGGGTCAACCGCAAGCCGTCGCCGAGGCGTTGCCATTAGATGCCGAGAACTGGATCACCTGTGGCAACGCTTTGCAGATGGACTGGTTGGACATTTGTCCGCCCACCGGCAAAGACGTTAGCTTTTATGCGGACGACTTTTTCAATCCCGTCCTCATGCAACCGCAAATCGAGTTTGACAACGAGGGGGGTGAAATCTACGTTTGCGGGAATCCCCCGTACCTCGGTTCGACTTGGCAAGATGCGCAGCAAAAATCTGACCTGCAAACGGTGTTCGAGAGCCGTACAAAACACTGGAAGTCTCTGGATTATGTCTCGGCATGGTTTATGAAAGCCGCTGATTATGGAAAACGCACCAACGCAGCTGCAGCATTCGTGGCCACCAATTCGATATGTCAGGCACAACAGGTGCCCATTCTCTGGCCCGCCATTTATCAAACGGGGCATGAAATAATCTTTGCCCACA
>JAKAAL010001012.1 GCA_021802375.1 Bacillota bacterium
AAGGCCGTGCCGACCTGGTTCATGATCGCCAAGAGCCCCTGACGGGGATTGGGTGTCGCTATCGCGCGGTGCACATCGTCGACGGCTTCTTGAACCGTTACCGGAAACCCTTGTTGGTGCAATCGGGTGTAAATTTCGGGTTTGGACAAATGCTCGGCCCGCATGGCTTTAATCGCCGTCAACACCTCGAGCGCTTCCGGGGGATACCTCGTCAAGGCCCCGTCTTGTATCGTGGGAATGAAGACTTGAAATTCCGTCACCCAATCCGCGAGGGTGCTCTTGGCGACGGCTAATTGGCGAACCAGATCCTTTTTGCGTAGCCATCTTCGTCCGTCTGCGTGGTGCATGAAGGGATCCTCCTCTCCGTCCGTCCGTCGTCCGACTCGCCGTCCTCCGCATGCATTCGCGATCCGTCCCGTTCCGTCCTTCCGTCCTAACCCCAAAATTTCCCTGTGGGGAAAGGGGAGAGGAAACGGGGGAGCCGGGGGAGTGACGGTCTCCCTTATCGAGGGGGCCTACGCGGGAAATGCTCAGGGGGGCTCGGCCCTTCGGCCAGGAGCGTTCGCGCGTACCCAGCGATAGAGCGTGGCCCGACTCACGTGCGTCCTGGCACAAATGTCTCGGACCGTGAGATGATTCGTGTCTCGATGCGCGAAGAGCTCGAGCGCATGCCGCAAGCCGGGATGATGTCGCGTATAGGTCCGCGGGCGACCCTGGTAGACTCCCCGTGCCTTGGCCGCCGCAATGCCTTCCAGTTGGCGTTCACGGATCAGGTCCGCCTCAAATTCGGCCATGCCGGCCAACACCGTAATCAAGAGCTTGCCAATCGCGGTCGACGTATCGACCATATCCCCGCCCAAATTGAGCACGACGAGGGCGACGCCCCGTTCGGTCAAGGCGGTCATGGTGGTCAGCGCATCGTGCGTGCTGCGCGCCAAGCGGTCGAGTTTGGTGACCGCCACGGTGTCGCCGGGGGTGACCCGATCGAGGAGTTGGGCCAATTGCACGCGCGGCTTCAGCATGCGGCCGGACCGTTTTTCTTGAAAAATGGTCTGGCAGCCGTAGGCGGTCAATTGGGCGATCTGCGTCTCCACACTTTGAGTGGGGGAACTCACCCGCGCATAGCCATATACCATCGCGCATTTCCGCTCCTTTTTCGATTCGATTAATGAGATAAGCATACGAGATGCTGGAAACGGCGACCATCCGTGCCCCGCCGAGGGTCTCAGGTGAGTGTACGCATGCGAGACACGGCGGGCCTCTCATCCGGGTCCGCTTGGCAGAACACGCATGCATTCCCTTACCAGGCCGCTTCGTCAGAGCCTTCAGTCGCGCAGATCCATTTCCGCCTACCCCTTGGGCGAGGCTAACCGGGGAAATCACGCTATGTCTCGCTCAAAGCTCTCTACGGACTCTCGCTGCAGGCGATTCGATCTTGCAGATGGGGTGGGGCTTGGCTCGCCTATTCCCTAAGGTTTGTCATACTGCGGAAAAATTTGTTAAACTTTGGGTGAAATATTCCAAAAAATTTGGAGGCCCCGCCGTGAACGCAGAGCCCCACTATCACCGTTAGTGTATTTGAAATGCTTGGGTTTTTCAAGAGCAAAGCAAACGGTGGAGGCCTCCCAGACACTGAGGAGGTCTGTTGTATGTCGAAGGATTTCGAAGAGGAACTACGTCGCTTAATCGATGGCGATCCGAGTCTGGGATTCATCGCGCAAGCTCCGCGCCAACACCGCCAGCGGTTGGCGACGGCGCTGCAAGTGGAACACGAATCAGCCCAAGAGGCTGGAACCTTAGCCTATCAGGCACGATTATTGGTGCAATGTAGCCTGCCATATCGACGGCAATTGATGAATGAATGGACCCGACGCAACGGGAATGTGACGTTAACCCTTTGGGCACCGAAGGAGATCGGCTTGCCCTATGGAACCAGTCCACGCTTACTATTAACGTTCGCCGTCACCGAAGCGGTGCGCACCCATAGTCCGCGTATTGAACTCAGTGATAACCTAACCAAACTCATGGAAAAGCTCGGTATCAGCAAACATGCAAATGGCAGAGAACGGCTTCAATTGAAAGAGCAAACTCGTCGGTTGTTTTCCACCACCGTCGCATCGACTGTGATCGAAAAAACGAAGCCTGGTAAACTAGTGACGCATGATACGGGGTTTCGTTTGGCTAGTGAGGTGCAGTTGTGGTGGGATCCATTTTTAGGGTCTGGGGATCCGTCCCAAATCATACTCACGGAGGAATTTTACCGGGTAATTACTGATCGTCCGGTACCCATTGATATGCGAGTCATCAAAGCGCTCAAAGGCTCTTCCTTGGCGCTCGACATTTACAGTTGGCTCGTATACCGTCTCAGCTACCTCAAGAAGCCAACGACCATCCCATGGGATCTGTTACGGATGCAGTTTGGAAGTGAGTACGCACTCACACGCTCCGGGCGTTATGCATTCAAGAAAGATTTTCAAGAGCAATTAAAAGCGGTTTTAACGGAATATCCCCAGGCCAAAATCACAGCCGATCAACGACAAGGCATTACGCTGTATCCGAGTCGGCTGGCGATTGACCGTCGGTCCAAGTAGTGTGACGTCTCGATTTACGTGACCGTTTTGAAC
>JAKAAL010001013.1 GCA_021802375.1 Bacillota bacterium
TTGCTATCGCCTCATGCCGAAAATGATCGACCGCGGCTTTGGCCGCGTGATAAACACCACCAGTGGAATTAAAAATGAGCCTGAGCAGGCGGCCTATGCGGCCAGTAAAGCGGCTCTAGACAAATTCACGAAGGATCTGGCGTCGCGACTGGAAGGTACTAACGTCATGATTAATATCACCGATCCAGGGTGGTGTCGCACGGACCTTGGCGGGCCAAGTGCCCCGAATGCAGTGCAAACGGTTATTCCGGGGATCGCTGTAGGAGCTTTTGTCGACGACCGCAAGAGCGGGCGTTTTCTCCATGCGCAGGCCTTTTCAGGAATGTCGCTGGCAGACGCGGTGGCCAAGGCGGAGACCATGACCGCCACGCCGTACGTCATCTAAGGCCTTCTTGTCATGGCATCACCGAGCCCTAGCGGTTCGTTGGCCCTAGGGCTCGGTGGGCATTAGGCCCGAAGATGTGGCCCAAAGCAAGGCGCCGGAGGGTAGGGCCGAAAGGGCGGTGGCGGTGGCGGGAGCCTGAACGAAGGCCAAGGGCTCACCCTGAGGTGAATAAATGACGGCACGTCGATTGCCGGTATCCCAAACCGCGATATTGCCCTGGGCCAATGGTACTACCGACGTGGGATGACGCAGTTGATCGGCTCCGCTACCAGGGGTCCCGCTACGCCAGGCGACCGCGCCTTTCGGGGTGAATTCGGTGAGGTTGTCTCCATAGTACCCAGACACGACGAGATCGCCATTGGCCAGTGCCGCCGCTCCGTAGCTCCCAGCATGTAGAGATCGTTTGAAAAGGACTTGGCCCGTGCGGGCGTCGAGGATAAGGAGCTGTTGGCGGTCGGTGTTGGCCACTACCAGTCGGCCGTCCGCTTGAGCGAAGACGGAGTTGGGCCCAAGCAGGAGGGCAGGGGTGGTGGGCAACACGGTTACCGTGCTGTGGTCCACCAGGCCTTTTGCCGTGACGCGGATGGAAACGGGCGGTCGGCTGGTGGTGATGGCAAGGATGCGGTTGTATCGGCCATCGGCCACGTAAAGGGTGTTTCCGGCCCAGGTCATCGCCGTTAAATTGGGCAAAAGGCGGTTGCCATAGGCGGGAGGGATGGTCCAGCTTCGAAGAAGGGACCCGGTCGGGCCGTACATGAGGACTTGGCCGCGGTGGGTGGCGACCGCATAGCCGCCCTGAGGGTTGACGGCAAGCGCCGTCACGTTAGCCGGAGCCGGCAGGAGAGGTTCCCTGGTGGGGAAGGTCACCAGGCTCTTTCGCCCGTTCATGGCGTCTCGCACGTCCACCCGTCCCCTGCCGACTAGGGTAAGCGAGGTGGGCCACGGTGTGGACACTTGACCCAGGAAATGCCCCTTTGGGGAAAAAGCCTGGATGCGCTGGTTTAACGTATCCGCGACATACACCGTGCCGTGGACTCCTACGGCAATGCCACTTGGACCATTAAACTGGCCTGGACCATCCCCGTAACCGCCCCACTCGGCCTCGACCTGGCCCTTAGGGTTATAGCAAACGACATCTTGCCCTCCGCTATTGGTCACGTAGACCAGGCCCGTCGCGGAAATAGCGACGCCGGAGGGACCGAGCAGTTTTCCCCTTAGAGTTCCCCACCCTCCCAACTGCACCCGAGATGCGGAGGACCTTATCGTCAGCGTAGCCTGCGTAGGATTTACGCTAGCCGTTTCCCCACCCCGCTCTGTAACGAAATCTGGGGCTACCCCGCTAAACAAATCGGGGGAATTCACCGGCGCCACCAGAGGCGTGCCTGCCTGACCATAGGCCACCCGTTGGATGACGATCAAAGGAGCCCCGCCAATAGGAGCATCGTGAGGGTTGGTCTTCGCATGGTCGTTCGAGGAGGAAAGCTTCAGGGAAAATTGACCGTGGGTCGCTGATATCGTCTGTCGTTCACCATTGGCGCGATATACCTCAGCGCTAGGGGCATAGGCTTTTAAATCGACGGTGACCGGCGAAAATCCCTGATCCCAGACGACTTGCACCAACTTCCGAATCCCTCCAAAGGTGACGATGGCCGGCGTCGAGGGCGAATACCCGTGATACCAGTGGACCCGTTGGCGGAGAAACCGCGTGCCCAAAAGCGCTTGAGCCAGCGTCTTCACGGCCGCATAGGCGGGTCGTGGGTTGCCCGACCAGGTGATAAGACCCATCGGTCCCTCGGGTCCGGCCAGCGACTTGGGATCTCGCATTTGATACACTTCGACTCGGGTGACATCCGCTAAGCTGGAGGACAAATCTTCGATGAGAAAGTTTGACTGTTCGCTCAAGGTGACCCCTGGACGGCTTCCCTCTTTGGGTACGGCGTTGGCTTCGGAAAGCCAAATGGGCAGGTTGGCAAGTCCGTGACTTTGAAGCATTTGATGATACCGGGCATAGATGGAGGCGTTATACTGCAACGTGTTGTAGAGATGAAGATTCATCCCATCAATGAAGTCATGGTGGTTTGCGGATCCGTTAAGGCGGCTAAGGTCCGTCAGCAGCACGTTGGTGGTTTGGCCATGGGTGTACCAGTACGGCGCGCCCGGCAACTGGATTTGCGCTGCAGGGTTGGCTGCGCGGGCGGCCAGGTAAGCAATCCGAACCATTGCGCCCACCTGTTGC
>JAKAAL010001014.1 GCA_021802375.1 Bacillota bacterium
AAAGGCGTTGCGGCCTACGATGGCCTTATTAGGTTGCACCATCATGCCGCACAAGCGACTGACCAGTTGACTAGTCCGAAAGAGCTCTCGGGTTTGAATCCGATGTTGCACCTGAAATTGATCTTTTCGCGCCGTTATCGCCATGACCACTTCTTCTAAGGCAGCGTTGCCCGCGCGCTCACCAATGCCGTTAACCGCCACTTCGACCTGCCGTACTCCCGCCTCAATACCCGCTAACGTATTGGCCACAGCCAGTCCCAAATCATCATGGCAGTGCACGGAAAGACGGATTTTGGGGTCGTCCAACGCCTCGCGAATCAAGGTCACCAACGTTCGGTACTCTTCCGGGGTGGTATAGCCAACGGTATCGGGCAAGTTAATCGTGCGCGCTCCCATGGATGCCGCCAGTTTGGCTAAGTCCACCAAAAATCCTGGCTCGGAGCGGGTAGCGTCTTCGGCCGAAAATTCCACGTCCTCAACGTAGCTACGCGCTTTAGCCACCATCTCCCCCACCCGGTCGAGCACCTGATCGGGCGTCATCTTCAGTTTGGCTTCCATGTGCACGGCCGAACTCGCAATGAACACGTGAATGCGTGGGCGTTCGGCAGATTCCAAGGCCCGGGCTGCCGCCTCAATGTCACTTGGATGGCATCTCGCCAGCGCGGCTATAACGGGCTCTCGTACCTGATCGGCAATCAATCTAACCGCGTCAAGATCACCGGCAGAGGCTTGCGGAAAGCCCGCCTCAATGATGTCGACGCCCAACCTAGCCAGTTGTTCGGCGATAGCCAACTTAGCCGAAGGGCTGAGAGCGACTCCTGGCGACTGTTCACCATCGCGCAAGGTCGTATCAAAAATGTAGACCTGGTCCGAAGACACCCCTAACCCCCTCCTTTCGGATTGATGAGATTATGACTTGGCGGCAGCCAAGCGCGAATCTCGTCGCACCATCAAAGTTCGCTGCCCATTTAGGGAACGTCCTCGTACGGGATAACGTCGCATGGACTCCGCATCCTTCTTGATCACTCGAGCTCGTTTCGGCTCCCCAGGATTAAGCATATAGGCGGTGACCACGTTGTGATTGCGCGCAACTTGGCGAAGCGTCCAGGGTGCCCGCTCGCGCGGCCCTTCCACCTCGATGGTGGCAGATATCATGCCGGCACCACTGCGTTTCGCGCTAAATTGAACGATATCCAGATGGCGCTGGCTAAATAGCATAATCAGGCGTGCGACTGCCCCCTCGCGGTCCTGCATGGAAACTTCAATGATGTAACTCATGTGCCGGCCTCCTTTCAATCGTCCGCAAAGTCCAAAATGCCCCTCTACTACTGGTTTTGTCAGTAGCAAGGGGCGCTCTCGCGCGGTACCACCCTTGTTTCCGTTTCCGGAATCTCGTCAATTGCTAACGGAATTACCCGGCTTCGTCTACTAAGGCTTAAGGCCCTTTCAAGAAGCACACTCCAGGGCGAGCAGGGCGGACCTTGGGACCGGGCTTTCACCTATTCCCGGATCGCTATTATCCCGTTAGCCAGACCGTTCCCCTTCATCGTGGTACTGCCAACAATCACTTTATGAAGAAAGATATTCGCTTCACAAACTAAATCTCGTGCCACTCAGTGAACTTTTTTTGTGAGCGGGTTATGCATAGCATTATACACGCTTTCGCTACAAAAGCCAACAGGGACTCTACGTTCATTTTTCTGTCTCAAGATCTGGCCTCGACAAGCGCACCAAAGGTCGATTAAGGTGTTACATATCGTCTTTCAATCCGCGGAGGTGTCTTTTTGAGAAAGTTTGCCTGGATAAGCCGTTACGATCACCACGAAGGTTTGTCGCTGCCGGTCCGCACGACCGAACAATCTGCAGGATATGATTTAGCCTCAGCCGAGAACCTCACCGTTTCTCCTGGGCAGTCTGTCCTGGTGCCAACCGGCCTTAAAGTCTACATGAACGCTACCGATGTCCTTTTGCTAATTATTCGAAGTTCTTTAGCCGTCAAGCATCAGTTGGTGCTCGCCAACCAAGTGGGCGTGATCGATGCCGACTATGTGGATAACCCTCATAACGAGGGTCATATCATGGTGCCGCTCATGAATCTGTCCTCTAAACCCGCCGAAATTGCTTTTGGTCAGCGCATTGCGCAAGCCATCTTCGTCCATTACGGGCTGGTGGACGAAGATCAGGTTCAAGGACGGAGAAGCGGCGGGTTTGGCAGCACAGGCCATGGCTAGACGTCATAGCGGCGTGCGAATGACCGAGGCAGTCCTCTCGCATCAGGCGGCGCTAAACCCTGCACTTGAGAAGGGAACGTGTAGGAAGATCTCTGGCGTTCGCCCGGCCTCACACAAACGGATGAAAGTGGCCTACACCCCAGTACCCCAAAATGCTAACCAGCAAAGCAAAGCCCCAGATGGCCGTATAAGTCCACTGCCACCGGGAAGCGATGAGGGAATAGTCGCGGCCATGCTGTTTAGGCTCACGCACCATCGATATGACAATGAGTAAAACAATGAACAGCGTCAACGGATCGAAGCGGAATTGGTTATAAATGGGGTTATAAAAGAGCACCACCAACACGCCTGCCATGCCGGGAATCCAGGCCTTCCAACGCC
>JAKAAL010001015.1 GCA_021802375.1 Bacillota bacterium
TTCGGCCGGCTCCATGGACCCCAAGCGAAAACAGGCGGTGCGTTCGAGCGAAATGCAGCGTAGGCAATTACGAATGGAGTATTTGCCAAAAATGAAGGGTCTAGTTCGTCGCATTCTCAGTGCAGTGGTTGTGGGAAGCGGATTCCAGTTTAACTAGGTTAGCCTGGAGTTCGGCCGAAATATTTTGTGACCGTGGTGATGATGACAGAAAGGAACGTGGGCCGCCATGTACCCCAGCCGTTTGATAGCTTATATGAGTGCCGTAGAGCTTGGCGCCATGGTGGTCATTATTCACAGTGTTGCGGGAGGAATTTCTTGGGTTCACTGGGATATTCTCATTTTTCTGGCATCAGTGTTTGCTGCCGCGTTTTTTTCCATTCCGTTGCCTCGAGGCAACGGAATGGTCAGCGTGGAAATGCCGGTCTTGGTGGCGGCTTCGATTATTTTGGGACCGATAGCCGGGTTTTGGATGGGCTTCATTGGGACCTTGAATGCGGAGCAGTTGAGTGGGCGCGTGAAGTGGCCCTCCGTATTGTTTAATCGGGCTCAAATGGGGTTGGTGGGATGGAGCGCCGGGGCAGTGTTCTACGCCTTAGGAGGATCTGTTCAGCACCTCGTATGGAGCCAGTTTATAGGACCAGCGGTTGCGGCTAGCGGAGTAGCATACGTAGGCAACATGATCTTAGTGGCCGCCGCGATCAGCTTGCGTCAACATAAAAACATCTATAGTGTGTGGCGGTCCTACATGTCTTGGGCCACCCTAAATCACTTTGTGATGATGCCGGTAGTGTTTTTGATGGTCGTGGTGTATCGCATTGGGGGCCCGTGGCCGGAATTTGTTTTTCTCGTGCCCTTAGCGCTGTCGCGCTGGGTGTACGTGCTCTTGCTTAGAATTCGTCGACTATACAACCTCGGCATGCAAGCGATGCTGGCCGGACTGGAAGCCAAGGATGAGTATACGTATGGCCATTCGATGCGAGTTGGCCACTATGCCGGGCTGCTCGCCCGGCATATGGGGATGCCAGAACATCGAGTGGACCTCATTATGGAAGCTGGCCGACTGCACGATATTGGCAAGGTGGGCGTGCCTGACGCGATTTTAAAGAAGCCCGATCGCTTGCACAGCGAAGAAATGCTTACGATGCAGCGCCATCCCGTGGTCGGCGGAGATCTACTGGATGCCCTGGAAGTGGTGGGGTGCGTGAAAAACGGGGCCGTCTACCATCACGAGCGATTTGACGGATCGGGCTATCCATTCAAGCTTAAAGGGGAAGACATTCCCATCGAGACGCGAATCATTTCCGTGGTAGATGCCTATGATGCGATGACTTCTACGCGACCATACCGCCGGGCCATGAGTCACGAACGGGCCATTGAAGAGATTTCCCAGGCGTCGGGCACGCAACTGGATCCGGTGGTGGTTGATGCGTTCCTCGATATGGTCAAGCACTTTGATTTAGCTGCGCGCGAGGGTGTGAAATTTAAGGGGCGTAACCGCCCGGACCCTCCGCAATTTCGCCCCAGTTGAAGCTCGAGTTCAGGCATGTTAGAATTTCAGTTAAAGGTGGAGCAGAAGGGACCGAGCCCGGTTCCTTTTTCGTTATGATATAGGAGGCGGCTTAGGTGCTGAAAATGTTGTCGGGATGGGTCAACCGGTTTAGCGAGCGAGAGGTCCGCCGATATCGCGGCGTGGTAACGGAAATTAATCGCTTGGAACCGGAAGTTAAGGCCCTCAGCGATGAGGCCCTTCGAGCCAAGACCGAAGAGTTTCGAGAACGCTTAAATCAAGAAGAAACCCTGGACGACCTCTTGCCGGAGGCATTTGCCGTGGTTCGGGAAGCCTCGACCAGAGTATTGGGGATGCGACATTTCGATGTTCAGTTGATTGGCGGCATGGCGCTTCACGATGGTCGGATCTCGGAGATGAAGACGGGAGAAGGAAAGACTCTGGTGGCCACGCTGGCCGCCTATTTACGGGCGCTGGCTGGCAATGGCGTTCATGTGGTTACCGTGAACGATTACTTGGCTCGCCGAGATGCAGCGTGGATGGGTCAGCTCTACGAATTCTTGGGTCTTAGCGTGGGACTCATCCAACATGACTTAGAACCTGACGATCGCCGCAAGGCGTATGCCGCAGATATTACTTACGGAACGAATAATGAATTTGGATTTGACTATCTGCGTGACAACATGACCATGACGCTTGATGAAATGGTGCAACGTGGCCTCTATTTTGCCATCGTTGATGAGGTAGACTCGATTTTGGTCGACGAAGCGCGAACCCCGCTTATCATTTCTGGCCAGGCCGACCGACCAACGGAACTCTACTATACGTTTGCCCGCATCGCCAATAACTTGAAAGAAGAAGTAGACTACAGCGTTGACGAAAAGATGAAGGCGGTGAGTCCTACCGAACGCGGGGTTGCCAAAGTAGAGCGGATGCTAGGCGTGCCCAATTTGTATGACGACGCACACCTGGACTTGTCGCACTACTTGAACCAGGCCTTGAAAGCCCGCGCCCTCATGAAGATCGACCGCGATTATGTCGTCAAAGACGGCGAAGTGATCATTGTGGACGAGTTTACCGGGCGTTTGATGTTTGGCCGCCGA
>JAKAAL010001016.1 GCA_021802375.1 Bacillota bacterium
CCCAAGACTCCCTACATTTTAGTGTCCTAGTGTCCGGCGTAGCACTACTTCCGGCCGCCTTTACCGGCGCCGTGTTCTCCGGGGCTGGCGGCGTCATGGTGGACCGAATTGGCCCACGTAAGGTTTTAGTCGCGGGACTTTTGGCCGCCGCGCTTGGCGGCTTGTTACTGGCTTGGCCGCATCTGGTGTTGTGGCGCTTTATTGTAGCCATGGTCGCACTGGGCATTGGAACGGCCTTCACGATGGGAGCTCCTTTGAATCGGATGGCCTTGGCCCTATACCGCGAAGATCAGGCGGGGGAAGCGCTCTCGTTAATGGCCGTATTTAGGGGCGTGGGGCTCGCGGCCGGTCCGATTATTTTAACCGCCGCGGAGGTCTGGCATGGATTTAGCGGCATGTTTGGCAGTGTCTTTATCGCTTCCCTGATTGGGCTGGTCGCCTTCTTGTTTGTCCCGGATGTAAAAGTGGTCAAGCCGAGTCAGGTGGTGGAAACCTAGCTAGTGTAAAGGAATGGTGCCCATGGGCTCCAAGCGACTCCGCGAGTACGGCATTGAGATAGGGACTTTGCCCACGGGACCCACCAACCATTTGTGTGACGTGCCGGGGGTATTGGTGGGTCATGTTACCTTGGATCGGGATCACCGATACGGCAATGAGGTCTGTACCGGAGTCACTGCCATTTTGCCGCATAAAGGGAATTGGTTTAGGGACCCGGTTCCCGCTGCGAGCCACGTCATTAACGGGTATGGCAAGACCACGGGAACCATTCAGGTTAACGAACTCGGACTTTTGGGATCCCCCATTATGCTCACCAACACCTTTGGGGTGCCCGCCGTGACAGAAGGGGTCTTACCGAAACCGGGCGTAAAGCCCCTGTCTTCAGACATGGGGATATAAGCCCGTTGGCCCGATAGGGACAAAAGTTTTTAAAGGTGTCGTGTTAGACCACACAATGCTGATAATTAATTTATGGGCGACAAATCCAATCACAACGTCGTGTATTCCTGCAAATATCACGTGGTCTGGTGCCCGAAGTATCGGCGGCGGGTTTTGGTTGAGGGCGTGGATGAACGGCTGAAGGAGATCATTTATCAGGTGGCCGAAGAACGCACCGTCGAGGTCATCGAGATGGAAGTCATGCCGGATCATGTCCATCTGTTGGTAGAGGTCGATCCCCAGTATGGTATTCATAAGTTCGTCAAACAGGTCAAGGGACGGTCATCACGCTTATTGCGCCAAGAGTTTCCTCGACTCAAGAGCCGGTTGCCGAGTTTGTGGACAAACTCGTATTTTGTGTCGACCGTAGGAGGTGCCCCGCTTGCCGTTATCAAACAGTACATCGAAAACCAAAAATCGGTCTAAGCCCGGTCGAAAAACCACGCCATCGTTTGTCTGCGAAGTGCCCTTGCGCGTGACACGCTCACAAGAGAAGACCTTGCAGACACGTTTTGAGGTGGCACGGCAGCTGTACAATGCCTTGCTGGGCGAAGCCCTTAGACGTATGCATCTCTAACAGCAGTCTCAAGCCTACGACATCGCTCGTAAAATTCCGCAAAGCCGGGGAAAGGAACGGGCAGCGGCGTTTGCCGCTGCGCGTATTGCGGTAGGCTTCACCGAATATGCGTTGTCGCGGTATGCGACCACGATCCACCAATCATGGATTGGCGACCATGTGGACGCCGTCATTGGACAAACCCTCGTGCACCGTGCGTTTGATGCGGTGAATAAAATTGTCTTAGGTCGAGCCAAGAAAGTTTGCTTTAAGGGGACACGGGGTCTGCATCAGATTGGTAGCCTCGAAGGCAAGTCCAATCAAGCCGGACTGCGCTGGCGCGAGAACGCCTTGCATTGGCGCGGTCTCACATTGCTCATGGCCAAAAACGCCAATCGTGATCCCGTCATTGCTTATGGCCTCGCACAACGAATCAAGTATGTGCGGCTGGTACGGCGGACTATTCGTGGACACCTACGGTTCTTTGCTCAACTGGTCTGTGAAGGATTCCCGATGCGACAACTTGACCCGAAAACGGGACAATTTAAACATCCTATCGGATCTGAGATCCTGGGCCTGGATATCGGCCCGTCAACCATTGCCATCGTCGGCGGGAGCCAAGCATACCTCAAGCAGTTTGCTGAGGAGATCCTGCGGGATCATCGCACGATTCGCCGTTTGCAACGGCATCTCGCCCGGCAGCGCCGGGCGAATAATCCCGATTGCTATGACACCCAGGGCCGGGCCATCCCCGGTAAACATCCCACGCACCAAAGTCGGCGGCAGAAAGCGACGCAAGCGCTGCTCAAGGAGCTCTTTCGATGCGAAGCGGCGCATCGCAAGGCGTTGCATGGGCGTCTCGCCAATCAGATTCTCGGCATCGGGGTCCTCATTAAAACCGAAAAATTGAGCTACAACGCGTTTCAAAAGCGATTTGGCCGATCTATTAGTGTTCGGGCTCCCAAGCTGTTTTTATCGATCTTAACCCGCAAGGCTGCAAGCGCTGGCGGGGAGGTCCTCGAATTCAGCACCCGCACCACGGCCTTATCCCAAGTCTCTTTATGCGGGAAGAAACACAAAAAGCGGCTTTCTGAGCGGGTCCACGCCTGTAGATCGG
>JAKAAL010001017.1 GCA_021802375.1 Bacillota bacterium
TTGAAAAGACATGATGAAAATTGCCACCGCGGTAATTACCCCGGCGAGCATGTAAGTACGAAGAAGCCCAAAGCGCTCGGATGCCCATCCCCCGATGAAGCCTAAAAGTGCGCTCGAGAGGAAGCGCACCGAGAGGAGAAGGCCTGCCCCCGCAGCACTGTATCCCAAGGTATGGGTGAAATATATGGTGAAAAAGGGATATAACATGAAGGCGGCGGCCGGGGTGATTAAAGATGCTGCAAATAGGGTCGCCGTTTGTGCATTGAGAATGTTTCGCATGTCCTGGAAAAACGATACTTTTACAGGGGAAGAATTCATAATTTCACTCCATTGTGTGGGGTATTGGAATCACTTCCACGGTATCATAAATCCTTAGCAACACCGACGTGGTAAGCTAGATTTGGCCTCGTCAAGTATATTCTGTGGACCGACTCACGATGTGCCCATCACCCTGGATATCAAGAGTCTCCGACGCGGTGGTGGACCGCTAAAGACGGCACCGGGGCCCGGATAAACCTTCCAAGGCAACGAAAAACCCTACAAAACGCCAAGTCGACTCGAACCTAAACGTCCTTCCATCTTAGGGCCCTCAGATCTCCGAACAGCACATTTACGGGTTTTAATGCGATATACTGGCATGGATGGAGGGGTTTTAATGGCACACAAGTTAGTTTATTGGACCTCTACCACATTGCCCAATCAGTGGAACATCAGTCTTGCTGCGACCGAGGCAGGGCTTTGTTACCTCGGTTTGCCTCATGACTCGGCGCAAGCGCTGGAAGAGTGGGTGACCGAGCATCTCCCTCTGTATCAGGGGGTCGAAGATGATGCGCCGCTAGCACCCTACATTGCGGAACTTTCGGAGTATTTCTCTGGAATCCGCCATACGTTTTCTCTCCCTTTGGATCTTCATGGCACGACCTTTCAATTGGCGGTGTGGCAAGAATTACTCCGTATTCCCTATGGTGAGACCCGAAGTTATCAAGACATCGCCGTAGAGATTGGGCGGCCCCATGCGACCCGAGCCGTAGGGGGCGCGAACGGTGCTAATCCGGTCCCGATCATCGTGCCGTGTCACCGCGTCATTGGCAAAAACGGAACCTTAACGGGATACAGTGGAGGGCTTGACGTCAAAACGACTTTGCTGCAACTCGAAGGACTCCTCATGGTCTAAGGTTAGCCAAGCTCCTCCACGGCAAGACGAGCGCGACGCACGCAATCGGGAATTCCGACGCCATCAATATAAGCTCCTGCTAAAACAACTCTGGGCCAATCTTGTCGCATCTGAGTTAATGCCGCCTGCATCTTACGTACATGGCCCACCTGATACTGCGGGATAGCACTGGGATGCCGAAAAACCCTCTGATAAAAGGGCTTTCCAATCTTGGGGAAAATTGTGGACATCTCCTGATGGTAAAGATCGCTCAATTCCTGGTCCGATAGACGCAAGATATCGTCACCAGCGTGACCGTAAAAAGCTCGTATCACCTTCCCCTCCGGAACCCCGGGATAATGCCATTTAGACGAAACATAGGTCCCGGCTGTCATCTGAATTTTTGGTTGGCGGGGTACCAAGAACCCCGTTTTGTGATCCGGAACGTTGATCGCATCGGGCGCATAAATGGCCCCAACCACTGCCAGATTGGGGTAGGCTATCTCTCGCAAGACATGAGCCACCATGGGGCTTACGTCCTGGATCAGGGAGGCCGCCACAAAGGCCGGCACGGCCAAAACCACCCCATCGGCCTCTATCGTCACGTCCCCCAACCTCACCTGAACGATAGTATCCTGCGATTCCAAGCGGTCAACAGGAGCATTGTAGCGAATCTCGACGGAAGTCATCGCCTCTGCCAGAGTCTCCGTCAACGATTCCAACCCGCGTGGGAACGATGCAAAGAGACTGCCACTTGTCGTAGACGGTTTCGCCAGGCGTTGGCGCCGGCGACTGCCTAACACCACGCTTCGGCTATCGCGTTCCAAGTCTTTGAATTGGGGAAAGGTAGCCTCGAGACTCATCTGATCAATATCTCCGGCATAGATTCCAGATAGCATGGGGGCTGCTAATCGGTCGACTACTTCATCACCAAATCGGTAACGCAGGAAGCGACCCAGAGCCATATCCTGATCCCTGTCGGTGATCCGCGGCAAGACAAAATCCAAACTCGCGCGAAACTTTCCTGACCAGGACAAAAGCCGCGATTTCAAAAGAGCCTTAATATCGGTAGGAATCCCCGCCTGAATGCCCACCGGAATTGGGAAAAATCGCCCGTGGTAATAGATAAAAGCACCGCGAGTACCTGGGTTAGTACCAATCGGGGTCAGCCCGAGTCCCGTCGCCAAGTCTATCGCTTCGGGCTTACGACGTAGAATAGAGTCCGGCCCTCCTTCGAGTACGTAGCCACCGGTCCGGTCGGTTATTATTTTGCCCCCGATCCGAGCACTGGCCTCCAAGAGAACGATCTCCGCATCGGGAAACTTATCCCGAGGGCATGGGCTGCAGATAGCCCGGAAATGCCTCCACCCACCACCACGTAGCGTCCATTGGTCACGAAACCACTCCCAAGACCACTTCAGCTAAGATGTCGGCCAACTCAGGGTCATCGTTA
>JAKAAL010000035.1 GCA_021802375.1 Bacillota bacterium
AACCGACCGCGCATCTGGACCCGGGTCATTCGGTGAAGTTCCTCGAACTCGTCCGACAGCTAGTGGATCGCAACCACATAACCGCGATTATGGCCTACCACGATCTGGCAACCGTCGGTCTCATGGTTGACGAACTTTGGGTCATGGACCAGGGGCAACTGGTGCTAACCGGCACCCCTGAGGAGGTGCTCCCCGATCCCACCATTCGCACTATCTATGACACCGATCTGATTGAGGTGCGACACCCCCGCACCCAGCGACCCATACTACTCTTCCCCTAAGGCACGACGAACCAAAATCCGGGCATTCCTGCTTCTTATTTCTCGCGGCTTTCCCCCGGTCTTCGCTATACTGGACAAAACAGCATCGGGAGAGGACCGAACCATGAACAACCTGCTTACGCTTGCCATGATTGTCAGAAATGAGGAGTTCTTCTTACCCCAATGCCTCGAGTCGGTGAAAGGGATTGTTGACGACATGGTCATTGTCGATACCGGGTCCACCGACCGCACGGTGGCGATTGCCAAGTCCTTCGGGGCCAAAGTGGTGGAGATTGAGTGGCCCGATGACTTTTCCAAGGCGCGCAATGTGGGCTTGGATTTAGTGAGGACCCCATGGGTGCTGGTCATGGACGCAGACGAGGAGCTTATTAAGGATGACATCCCCACATTGACCCAAGCCATCAAGACCCCTATTGCCGATGCATACAACATCCGTATTGTCTCGGTGATGGATAAAGCAGAACATATATCCGAAAGCTACGTGTTGCGGCTATTCCGTGGCCATCCCAAGGTTCGCTTCGTGGGAAAAGTCCATGAGCAAGTTTTCCCATCGCTCGTAAGAGAACAAATGGGCATCGCGTCCCTTGATGCGCGGCTACTGCACAAAGGTTACCTTAATGCCGTGATGGCAGAGCGCGACAAAACTAACCGAAACCGAACACTTTTGGAAAAACATCTGAAAGAGAATCCCCACGACGGTTACATGTTATGGCAGTTGGCACAAACGCTGATGATGGCCGGCGATTTTCCAGCCGCACTCTCCGTTGCACGGCGATCGCTGCGCAATTTGGAGGTTGCCAATGCGTTATGGGTCTTAGCCCAGGTTACGTTAGCACGCCTCCTCGAGCTGAATGGCGAGCCCAAGCGAGCGCTCAAGGCACTGGAAGAAGGGCAGGCCACCTATCCGGGCTATACCGATTTCTTTTACCTGGAAGGAATCATTCGCATGAATCTCGGACAATGGGACCAGGCCGAGATTGCCTTCAAAAAGTGCTTGGAGTTAGGTGAGGCGAAGGGTTTTTTGATGACAGATACTGGCGTGGGGGGATTCAAGTCCCTGCTCAGGCTCGCCGATACCTTGGTCAAGAAGGACAGGCCGAAAGAGGCCTTGGCGTATCTCCTTATCGCTTTGAAAAATTACCCTAGTTTTAGAGAAGCATGGGACAGATTATTTACGTTGTTGACAGGTTCGACCATTGAGGCGGTTTTGGACGCCGTCATATTGGCGATGCCTCTTTCTACGATCGTGAGCACTCTGCAGAGTTGGGACAATCTATCTGAGAACGAGCGCAATCTTCTTTCGGCAGCGCTAGCACGCCAGCCCGCTAACCCGCAAAGTTAATCGACACCGCCTCCATCGACTGCGAAACTTCAACAGACGCCGACGCGCCGCGACGGTTCGCGACAAAGGCATCCAGTCCATGAATGAGGTTTTCCAGCACGACCTCGACACTGTCCAATTCTCCATCAGATCCGGAGACCGCACAGTTCAAAATGGTCCGCCAGCAATAGAGATACAAATCCCGTAGCTTCTGCCCATCGGGATGGTTCATATTGACGTTGTCCGCAAGCGCTGCCATGATGTCACGTGGCAGTTGCGACTCCCCAAGACCCTTTGATGGTTCATTCTTCAAGGCATCCTTCAACTTCCTCAAGCCAGACAAGGCCGCCCGATACAGCATTAAGGTCAGTTGCTCCGGTGTTGCCGTATTGATAGCGTCTGCCTGATATCGATAGGCCTCTGGGGACATGTTCATCACATCAACCTCCCGTCGTGCTGCTTGTTCCCGTGTTAAACAGAGCGCTCAGGAGTGAATACTGTTGCGACTCCTTCGCGACCGAGTTAACCCATTGTCCATATTGTATAATGGCCTGTTGCTCTTGATTAGACAACTGCTGGTTCAACATCGCAACTGAATTTTGATCCTGCGCCACTTGTTTATTTAAGGTTGCTTCCGCCTGTCCTATAGTACTACTGGGGCCAAGCGAAAAACCGGTGATCACACCATCGCTGTTGGAACCACCTGTGACCATCACACTTTGCAATGATTGAAAAATAGCCTTGACTGCCGAAGGATTGCTGGAGATTGCCTGTGATAGCGCTCCGGAACTTACCGACAGGGTCCCGTTGGACGAAAAGGTAATGCCGAGATCCGCCAGGGACTGGTACGTACCGACTCCCGTCCGTGTTGAACCAAGTATCTGCTGCGCTTGATTTAGCACGCTGGTCGGTAAGCCAGACGTTAACACTTGATTGGAATTCGCTACATAATTATATGTCGCGGATGCTCCCGCCCCGGTTTGAACAATGGTTCCGGCCTGAGCCAAATTCTGCGTATCCTTCACCCATTGGTTCCAGCTAGACACAAAGTGCGTGACCGCATTAGTCATCGCGGAAATATCAGGTTGTACCGAAATGGTAGTTGTACCCGTCGACTGAGCCGTGATCGTCATTCCAGGAATCAGATTGGAAAACGTGTTGGACGTCGAGCTTATGGCCGTAGATGAATTAAAAGTGGAACCAAAGCTCACTTGCGCCGAACTTGCCTTCTGCATGACGTTCGCCCCGCTCAATTGAGTCGAGCCGGCGGCGGTGGTATCCGAAGAGACAACGCCTAAGTAATACAGAGGGCCGTTGGTCTGTCCCGATACCCCGGTGTCGGTATATGTAATGGGCTGCCCCGTTTGATTCGCCTGAATGTCCATAACCCACTGGCCATTGCCATTCTGGACCGCGGAAGCAGTCACACCAATACCCGACTGATTGTTTATCTGCGAAACGAGGCTGTTAAGACTTTCCCCGCCACTCGGCAGAGTAATGGTAACCGCCGATTGAGTACCTACTTGAATTGTAAAACTCCCTTGAATCGGAGTCGTGGACCCCGGTAGTGTCAGAGTGGCATTCGGGTCCGTTACCGCCATATTGGCGGCGCTTCCGGAGTCGATCTCAGATTGGGCCAAGGCGCCAACGCTAATGGTATAGGAACCCTGTTGGGCGCTTTGGTCCACAGCTGAAGCCACATTGCTGTTGCTGGACGTCGACGTCAACTGGGAGAATATGCTGCCATTAGCCAGACTCGAAAGATTTGATGCAACGCTTTGTGCATCGGCTTGGAGAGTCCCCCATGCACTCAGCTCTGTTTTATCCTGGCTGATTTGATTTTGATAGGACGTGCTCTGGCTCTGTGTAGCCTGATCGGTCAGCTGCACAAAATTGCTCGGGTTCAAGTCCTGCAAGATTTGACCAATGGGCGTGTTATAGACTGATCCCCAATTGATACCGCTGGAACCGCTCATAGGACCTCCTTAAAAAGATAGGAGGCCGGAGGTTCCGGCCTCCTATTCGCGCCGGTTAACCGAGAAGCTTGAGCACCAGTGATGGCAGTTGCTGCGACGTTTGCAACGCCTGAATCCCGGTCTGCATCAATATCTGCTGCTGAGCAAACTGACTCGTAACCGTCGCCATATTGGCGTCCATAATGGTAGATTGGGATGCTTGGAGGTTCGTTGTCTCGGTTTGCAGGTTGCTGATAGTGTAGTTCAGCTGATCCAGTTGAGCTCCGACCTGACCTTGCGCATTACTCAATATCGCTAGGGCTCCCTGAGCCTGGGTTATGGCATACTGAGCACCCTGGGTGGTGTTAACATTAATGTTACTTAGACCCAGCGTCGCACTATTGAAGGTTCCGAACTGCAAGGTGGTGGCGTTGCCATTGCCCTGGTTTGGTCCGGTCTGGAACGCATACTGTTGAGCCGTAGACCCGCTAGCAATCGCAAACGTGGTACTGGCTCCTGTGGACCCTGCAGCCACCAGGCTTGCCTGATTAACGGTAAGTGCAAAACTTTCTGTCGTCGAGGCATTGCTACCCTGTACCAATTGCAACGTAATAGTGCCAGAGGTTCCAACATTGGAGATGGTGCCGGCAGCCACCACAACGCTAGTCCCTGTTGTTGTGCCGGGCCCCTCGATTTTAACGAAGTCCTGCGTCACACTAGACGAATTTGTCGAGTAGGTCACACTGACGGTATAGGTCCCAGCAGCTACCGCCCCGCTGTCAGCTCCAACGTTAACCGCAGCAATACCAGAAACTGTAGTTAGATTAGTTTGAGCTCCCTGGTTGAGAACAAACTGATTGTTGTAGTTGAGAGTCTGAGCAACATTATCCAACGACTGGAGCAACTGCCCAATCTGCGTCTGGATTTGCTGACTGTCTTGCGCATTGTTAGTGCTGTTGGATGCCTGAACTGCCAACTGTTGAATTTGCTGCACGATTTGAACATCGGTCTGCATGCCGCCGTTGGCCACGTTCAGTAGGTTGCTTGCCTGGTTGGCGTTGTTCACCGCTGCGTTAATGCCGCCAATTTCCCCTTGCATCAGGTTGGCAATTGCCAGACCAGACGGGTTGTTCGCCGGTGAATTAATCTGCAAGCCTGAGGACATTTCTTGTTGAAGGGTATTGAGGGTGTTCTGAGTGTTAGACAGGGTGTTCTGCGCAAAGAGCGCAGCCACGTTTGTGTTAATGTACATCGATATTATCCTCCTTGATGGTTATATCCCCCGACATCCTGTCGGAGATCCTTCCATTTCCTTTTTAACAGCTCAAGAAACGTATAAGCAAATTTTAAAAACCAATTATCGCAGGTTTTGCGTTGCGGTATCTCATGACGGATAATGAAACAATCCTGTAGTAGCAAGTGAGGTCGGCAACATGAAAATTATGTGGGAAGGACACTTCTTCCGCCCGCTAAGTCTAGATAAGGTGAATAGAGAGACTGTCCTAGAGGCTATGAATATGGGACACGAAATGATTCTCCGAGTGTCTGACGCTACTCCTCTCACCTTTAATCCTGCATATGGCCCGTTGTATCCACTAATAAGCGATAGCCAGCCCGTGGATGTCCACGTGCGTCACCAGTGGCCCCCTAATTGGGGCGACCGCTCTGGTCCACTAGTTGTATATCAAGGATGGGAGTCCGGAGCTGTTCCGGACGATTGGGTCGACCCGCTCAATAATCCTCTGACTGTTGGAATTGCCGTCTATTCATCCGCAGTGAAAGAGATGTTTGTCTATAGCGGAGTCGCTCAGGAAAAAATCGTTGTTGTCCCCCTTGGCGTCAACCGAACCATCTACCATCCCTATGGACAAGTTATGAAAATAGAGCAGGTCAGAAAGCGAGTACTTTTATGGGTCGGCGGATTAATACCTCGAAAGGGCCTGGATATATTACTCAAGGCCTACCGTCTGGCGGTTCATCCTGACGATGATGTCACCTTAGTGATTAAGGTTGTTGGTCAAGGAACGGTATATCAAAACCAGGAGGTTCCCAAGTTATTGCAAGCCGCCATGGCTGATCCACGGTCACCGCATATAGTGGTAATGGATCAAAAGCTTTCTGAATCAGAAATGGCATCCCTATATCGGAGAGCAACCGCACTCGTGTCGCCCTATCGAGGCGAAGGATTTAACCTCCCTGTTCTCGAGGCTATGGCATGTGGAGCTATGGTCATCGCCAGCGATACTGAGCCAACAAACGAGTTCGTTCCCGAAAACATCGGGTGGAGAATACCGGGCAAGCGACGCTATTTCTCGGTCGATTACTCTCACAAACAAGCTTGGGAGTTCGAGGCCGACCCCGAGGCACTTGCACATATATTGAAAACCGTGCTAGGAACTTCGGCATCTGAGCAAGAGCACAGACGTTCACTCGCACAGGTGCACGTACAAGCCCACTACACGTGGCGCCACACATGGCGAGCCTGGGAAAACATCTTAAGAGCCGTACCAAGTCCAGTACAAACTGCATCCAAGGCAAATAATAAAATTATTTGGAGAGGCCCGATCCGAAATGCCTCCGGATACAGCTCCGAGGCCCGTACTTTCCTTAAGCACTTGCCACAATATGGTGTGTGGCCCCGAATTATCGATGAGAGTTACTCCCTTCCATCCGTTTCTTCACCACAGGAAGAAGAGCTATGGAAATACATGGAGAGGTTGCCAGTACCTGATTCGTCCGTCATGGTGCATGGATTGCCTGGCCATGCCGCCTACCATCGGCGCCGCGGGACCGATGTGGCTCGCGTGTTTTTTGAAACTGACCGGGTGCCAACCGATTGGGTTCCCCGATTGAAGGAACTTGATGGGGTAATCGTTGCATCACCATTTAATCGCCGAACCTTTGCCGACAGCGGTGTAGACCCAAGTAAGATCCATATTGTTCCCAGTCCAGTAGACACAAACCGGTTTGTGCCGCCTAGCAAAAAAATTTCTCACGATGCGTTCCGCTTTCTCTCTATCTTTGATTGGTCCTATCGTAAAGGATGGGACCTATTGATTGAAGCGTGGTATAAAGCGTTTACGCGGAAAGACCCCGTTAAGCTAATTCTTAAGCTAACCAATCTTGTTACCCATGGACCAGAGAGAGAATTGGCTTTGTTTATCAGGAAGAAAAACTTCGTTGTCGACGAAGGCGCTCCCATACAAATCATTACCGAGAACTTGTCCGAAGACGCCGTCGCGGCTCTGTATCAATCAGCCAATGCTTTTGTACTGCCCACCCGAGGAGAAGGCTGGGGACGTCCAATTCTCGAAGCTATGGCCTGCGATTTGCCGGTCATCGTAACAAATTGGAGTGCACCCGCCGATTACTTAAATGTAAACAACTCCTACCCGATCCGAATTAAGGGGCTTGAGAAAATAAGCGATTCCTATCCTCTGCCTTTCTACAGGGGACATTACTGGGCGGAGCCAGACGTCGATCATATGATCCACCAGTTGCGGGCGTGCTACCAAAATGGTAGTTCGACGCTTTCCGGCATCCGCGAAACCGCATTAAAATTCTCACCAGATAACGCGACACGGGAACTGGTAAGAGTGCTGAAAACGTTTGGGGTGGTTCCGGAAGTTCCGGACTAATGCGGCCGATGATCGGACCCATGCCATGTATCGGACTTCGACCTTCGAAAACCCGGCTTCTTCGGCCATAAACTAGAGAGATGAGACGTTAACAGTTTCAAATATCATGACGCCTCCCCAGCAAGAACTCGTCGGATTAATTGCATAGCTTTCGCGTCGCATGTTTGAGCGATTTCGCACCTAAAATATGGCAAAAAGAGAGTTTGGGACGGGGTCAGGGATCCGGGGGACGCCGCAGTGGCGGGTTAGTGAAGATGGTCGGCGACATATGTAACGCTTCTAAGAGCGCCTCGAGCGTGGCGTTCCGCTGCAGGAGGTGCATGTCTTATGCCTATTTTACCGAGGATTTGCGGTGTCCGGATCACCAAGGTTCGCGTTGACGACCAAGTAGTGGTATTAGAAGCCGAAGCGGTCCGCGCGGCTGTGGAGTGTCCGCGCTGTGGGATCGTCACCCATGAGATCCGCAGCCGCTACACACGCCGCCTGATGGCGCCGGCCTGGGGATCACAAGCTGTACGACTCGAGTTGCATAGTCGTCGATGGCGGTGTCGGAATCCGGGATGTTCCCAGCAACTCTTTACGGAACGATTTTCGGGGGAAATTGCACGGTACAGCCGGCGATTGGAGACCGTCGCCCACCGTCTGGCGGCATTAGGCGTTGTGACGAGCGCTCGGCAAGCGGCCGCGCTCGCGGCCGGCGAGGGCATTCCCGCGTCGGGTTCGACGGTGCTCCGCTTGGTCCGGCATCAACCGGATCCGCCGGTTGTCCCTCCCCGCGTGGTGGGGATCGATGATTGGGCATGGCGGAAAGGGCACACCTATGGCACCATCGTGGTGGACCTCGAGCGACATTGCGTGATCGATGTGTTACCGGACCGCGAACCGGGGACCGTGACACAATGGCTTCGGTGTCATTCCAGCGTGGAAGTAGTCAGCCGCGACCGGGCTGCCGGATCCGCCGCGGCGGTGACCGCCGCAAATCCTCACATTCAGCAAATCGCGGACCGCTGGCATCTGCTACAGAATCTGAGCCATGCATTGACGCACTACTACCATCGGGTCGGCCCCCGCATGGTCAGCATGTCGGCACCGCATGTATATCGTCAAATAGAAATGGAGAGTTTCAGCGTTTAAATTCCAGAGGTTCAGCGTCTGAAATTCCCGACTTTCAGCGTTAAAAGTTGAGAGTCATCTCCCTCGCTCGATACGGTGACGGTGTTTCACCGTGAGAGGAGGATCGGGATGTGAAGGCGATGAAGGACATCCAGCGCATGGTGCTCATGTTTGCCGACGGCTACAGCATCACAGATATCGCAGCAGCCATGAACGCGGATTGGAAAACCGTCAAAAAGTATGTTGATCAGGAGGACTTTTCCGAGCCCTTTCCCCAGACGCCCGCACGGGCGTCAAAACTGGATCCATTCAAACCGGTCATCCAGAGTTGGCTGGCCGAGGATACGCGGGTACGACGGAAGCAGCGTCATACGGCGGAACGGATACACCAACGACTCCAAGAAGAATATGCCGACACGTACACCCTGTCCTATTCCGCCGTTCAGCGATACGTGAAGAAGGTACGCGCTGAGCGTGCAAGTATCCAAAAGGGGACTCTGGAACTGGATTGGCCTCCGGGAACGGCCCAAGTTGACTTTGGTACCGCGGATGTCTATTGGCACCGAGGTGCCCCCCCGACGACCATCAAATACCTCACGGTCAGCTTCCCGTTTAGCAACGCGGGCGTCCTCCAGTACTTTCCGGGCGAGACGGCTGAATGCGTGGTCCATGGATTGCAGGACATCTGGCAGTGGATGGGAGGCGTGCCGCGACGAGTCATTTTTGACAACGCCACCGGTGTCGGGCGACGTATGGGTGAGGTCATCCGGTATGCAGAGCTCTTTGAACGTTTTCAGTCCCACTATGGGTTTGAAGTGACCTTCTGTAACCCGGAGGCAGGGCACGAAAAGGGGAATGTTGAGGCGAAGGTTGGCTATCTGCGACGCACGTTGATGGTGCCGCCACCGGTTCTTGAAGATTGGGCGAGCGCGAATCAACGGGTGTTACCGGAATGCGAACGGCTTTGGCGGCGCCTGCATTATAAAAAGGGACTCCCCATGGCCGAATTGTTTGAGACGGACCGGGAAAATCTCCGGGCCCTGCCGGCACGACCCTTTCAACCGGTGCGCTTTACCCGAGTTCGAACCGATGGTTATGGAAAGTTTCAACTGGATGGCAAGCACTGGTATTCGTCCGCGCCCGAATGGGCGCGCCAAGAATTGGTGGTGCAAATCGGCGCGTTTACCGTTGTGCCCTACACCCCGGACGGCACGCCGATTTCGACCCATGTTCGGCAGTATGGTGACCTGCGCACAGACACGATCGACCCTCGCACCACGCTTCATCGATTATCCCGGAACCCCGGGGCATTTCGCAATAGCCCTGTGCGTCAGTGGTTACCGGACGGGCTGGTCCGCACGCTCGATGACTACGCACGCGAGGACCTCAAGGGTTGTTTGCGAGCCTTGGCGGACCTTACTGAACGATTCGGATTCGAGAATGCCTTGCAAGCTCTTCAAGAGGCGACTCGCCACCACCAAATCTCCTACGCGGATATCACGGTGCGCGCCACCCGCATGGCCTATTGGGAACCGTCCGAAGTCTCGCCGGTCGACCTGAATTCCTACGATTCCCTAATCCCGGAGGTGACCCATGATTAGTCCGCATGAGCGCGCCGCACGGCGCGCCGAAATTGCTCAGTGCTGCAAAAAGTTGGTGTTAAGCCAGATGGCAGTGTCTCTGTGTGAAGAGGCCACTCCTCGCCAAGAGGAGTTTCTGTTGGAGGTATTCCGAGCTGAAATGGCCCAGCGCGAAGTCAACCGTCGGGCACGCCTGGTCGCAAGGGCCGGATTCCCCGCCTACAAGACGTTGGAGGGATTCGATCGCCGTGGGGTCAAGCTACCGTCGACACTGTCATGGGATGACCTCGAAGCTGGGGACTTCATCACGGACCATCGCAATCTAGTCCTATATGGCGCGGTGGGAACCGGCAAAACGCATTGTGCTCTGGCCTTAGGCTATGCCGCGTGCGAACGTGGCCTGACGGTTCGGTTCTTTCCTGTGACGGATCTCGTCATGCGCCTGAGTGAGGCCAAGCGCGCGGGAACCGTTGACCGTCTCATGCGCGACCTCCACCGCACCGACCTGATTATCTTAGATGAGTGGGGCTACGTCCCGGTGGACCACGAGGGCGCTCAACTGCTCTTCCGGATAATCGCCGATAGTTACGAAACGCGGAGCCTCATCATCACCACGAATCTCGAGTTTTCCAAATGGGGCGCCGTGTTTACCGACGAGCAAATGACGGCTGCCATCATCGACCGATTGGCTCACCACGGCCACTTGGTTGTCTTTGAGGGAGAAAGCTATCGGATGAAACACGCATTGATGAAGGAACGTTGACAAGTGCCGGGCCCCTCGTGGGCCCGGTTTCTATCGCCGCAAAATTCCCGAGCCTCCTCGGGAATTTTAACGCTGTTTTTCTGGAGTGCCTCTTGACGAAATACAACCGCAAGCACCCCACTCTCCTCCTGAGCCATCACCGCCCACCACGACGGGACAACGCCACCAACAAGAACGGTTCGAGGCCGTACAAGCCTTGTGGAAACAAGGGTATTCCCTCAGCGCCATTGGGCGCCAACTACACCTCGACCGCACGACCGTTAGGAAATATGCCCATGCGCCCGAGTGCCCCGGGCACACTGCTCATCGCCGGCGAAACGGGGTCCTGAAACCGTATGAATCCCGTCTGATGAGTCTCTGGTCGACTGGCATCCAAAACAGTCGGATCCTCTACGCCACGTTAGCAGCGGAAGGCTATTCGGGCAGTATCAAGCGGGTTCGAGACTGGACCGCCGCTCAGCGGGCTCTGGGGGTTCCGCGCCAGCGACGTGTCGATGTTACCACCGGGGGGCAACAACGAGCGCCGCGAGGTCTCACATCGGCACGAGCGTTCGTGCAAGCGCTGTTGGTGCCGTGGGATCAGCTCCCCCGGACCCTGAATACCCTTCTCTCGGAGCTCTTGGTACAAGACGCGGAGTTTCGTACGCTCTGGACGTTGGTTCACCAATTTCATACGATGTACGCCATCGCCGGGGTCGGGCCTTTGACGCTTGGCTGACACGAATGCAGAGGTGTTCCATTGTGGAATGCCGCCGCTTCGCGGCGAGTATCCAAAAGGATCGGGGCGCGGTGGAAGCCGGCTTGACCGAGGTGTGGAACCAGGGGGTTGTCGAGGGGCACAATCACCGCTTAAAGTTGCTGAAACGCATCGGATACGGCCGTGCTGGATTTCCCCTGTTACGCAAGCGCGTGTTGCTACGGCTGTCCCATTAAGGGGTAGATGTCGATTATTGGTGCCCCGATCCGCGCATGGCAGAGTCCAGGTTAAAGCCGGATGTCGTGCACCAAAAGTGGTGAAGAGCCAAAGAGAACTGGCCATTGACAATGCGGAGATGAAGGACGATGAAGTGGTTTGATGGTACGCTCTGTACTCCCGGTAGTACGGCGGAATGGTCGGAAAGCTATTTTCCCAAACATCTAACCGGGTAAGCTGAACTCGGGATTAAAGTCTGGCCCCGATGGGTAAGGTTTCACGGCTTCCTTCATACATGCGGGATAGTTAAAAGTCGCTGTTTTTCGCAAGGGTCGACTCCTTTCGAGCGCGGTATACTACTAGTACAGCAAAATCTTGCAGAAGAATTTTGAGGGGAGTTCACGTGTAATGGATGCTTTGAGCAACTGTTTGCTATATTTGGCACCTACGGAGTTAAGTCGCAATGCGGTGCCTCCGCGAAGAGTGATGGTCATCGGATCGTATCTGACTGAAGAATGGCACCATATTTGGACAGACTTGCAAAGCACAACTCAGATTGATCATTTTCTATTCAATGAGTTGGATGAGTTGCCGGAGGCTCCTCCCGGTCCTCCAGAGGATTATGCCTTTCAAGTAATTCAACTCCCGTCTCAAGATGTCTATAAAAATGGGGCATTGAGGAGCTTGCCTTGGAATGATCCCGAAACGGCTGAGTCTCTCTTTCGCCACGCCCAGCAACTGGTGTTGCAGATGTGTGAGCGGGCTACTGCATGGACGCGTCGATATCGGATTCCCACCTATTTGGCTGGGTATCAAGTGCCTCAAATTAACCCGATGGGACGCTATGCCCCTCGATTTGATCTTCGCAACATCCAATACTTCACCGAGCGGCTGAATGAGACGTTGGCAAACTGGGCTCAGGATCAGGCCAACGTATATTATGTGGATTGGGATGGCTTGACTTCGATTTATGGGAAAAAGTATATGCAGGGTGATATGGTGTGGGAGACCGAGCATGGAGGCATCATCAGTAACTTTGATCAGGAGTTGGACGCCAAACGGTTAGCCCCCATGACTCCTATGACCGAACATTATGTGATTAACTATATTGATCCCATTCGGAGCTTTTGGTTTGATCTGGTCGCTATGTACCGGACACTGCAAGGGTTGGATACAGTCAAGGCAGTGGTGATTGATCTCGACGATACCCTTTGGCGAGGTGTGGCGAGAGACGATGGGTTCGTGTCGAATGAGGGGTGGGTGCATGGCTTTGTGGAAGCCTTGATGTGGCTGAAGCAACGCGGTATCATGCTGGTGACTCTCAGCAAGAACGATGAAGCCTGGATCCGTGAGCACTGGACTGTTTTTACGAAAATCCCGTGGGATGCCTTTGTGATGCACTCAATCAACTGGGATCCGAAGCCGCCACGGATGGTGGAGATTGCTAAAGCCTTGAATATCCGGCTTGACAGTATCGTCTACATCGATGACAATCCCGTAGAAGTGCAAGCGATGCGGGAGGCACTCCCGGATGTGAGAGTGTTAGATCCCGATCCTTATTATTGGAAGCGCACATTGCTGTGGTCTGCGGAAACACAGCAGCTTACGTGGACTGATGAATC
>JAKAAL010001018.1 GCA_021802375.1 Bacillota bacterium
AGTGTTGGCGTTTCCTTTGGAGATTTTTTCTTTACCATCCTGGTTTCGTGGGTGTGGATGAATGACTTCGGCGTTGGCCGCGACAGCGTTGCACCGGACCATTCGTAATACGAGTTTACCAAAAAGTTTTTAAACGTTTGCACTTATACAGCCTTGCGGTGTATAACGAGCGGAAGGAACCTAAATCCAATCACCACGTAACGTATTCCTGCAAATATTATGTGGTCTGGTGCCTGAAGTACCGGCGGCGCGTCTTAGTGCGCGGCGTGGATTAACGCTTGAAGGACATCATTCACCAGGTCGCCCAAGAACATGACGCCGAGGTGATTGAGATGGAAGTGATGCCGGATCATGTGCAGTTGCTCGTCGCAGTCGATCCCCAATACGGCATCCACAAATCGGTAAAGCAGCTCAAATGCTGTTCTTCGCGGCTCTTGCGACAAGAGTTTCCGTGGCTGACGCGTCGCCTGCCCAGTTTGTGGACACATTCCTATTTGGTTTCAACGGTGGGAGGGGCCCCGCGTGCCGTCATCAAACAGTACATTGAAAACCAAAAGTCGGTCTGAACGGGGGCGGGGCACCACACCGTCCTTTGTCTGCGAAGTGCCCTTGCGGGTTATTCCGACGCAAGAAGACACCGTGCAGACGCGCTTTGAGGCCGCGCGGCAGCTCTACAATGCCGTGCGTCGTGGATTGGCGATCATGTCGATTTGACCTGTCGCGCCTTTGATGCGGCGAACAAAATCGCTCTGGGGCGCGCCAAAAAAGTCCGGTTTAAGGGGAAGCGGGGCCTCTATCCGATCGGCAGCCTCGAAAGGGAATCTCGTTCTAGAAAGAGAACTTGCCGGAGCATAAGGCAGCGGATGCTGTACCTTTTGCGCAAGTGGAAGCGAGAGCCGCTGAGAGTGTAAAGGTATAGGTTTTTAGAATCCCCCGGATTTCTTCCGTGGGGAGTGGCTCACTTCTTGTTTCGCGTTGACCATTGAAAGAGGGTCTGAACAATGATGGCAAGGTCCTTCCACCAGGACCAGCTCTTGGCGTAGTGTAAGTCAAAGGCCGCTTTGTCTTCCGGCGAGGAGGTATAGCTACCCGCCACCTGGGCAAGCCCAGTTAAGCCCGGGGTGCTCACGTGACGGAGGTCATAGTAAGCGATGGACTGTCTATGTTGATCCACAAATACTGGACGTTCGGGCCGCGGTCCCACCAAGGACATGTCGCCTTTCAGGATGTTCCATAGCTGAGGCAACTCGTCTAAATGGGAGGTACGAAGAAATCGACCGAGTCGGGTGATGCGCGGATCTTGGCTCTCGGCCAGCACCGGTCCTGTCGAGGCTTCCGCATTGGGTACCATGGTGCGGAACTTCAACAATAGAAACGAGCGGCCGCCCGCTGCGACACGTTCTTGTCGGTATAATATGGGTCGACCGGAGTCAAGATAAACTGCCAGCGCTATTAGCGCGAAAATCGGAATACCCACCAACATGCCGAGCGCAGACACCCCAATGTCGGCGATTCGTTTAAATACCGCTGAACCGTGGCGGGTACGGATCGACGCCAGGGAAAACATCGGGGATTCCCCGACGGTGGTGAGATCGGCCCCGCTGACTAAGAGATCATACGTGTCGGGTGTCCATAGACAGGGAATATTGAGAGCCATGCAATTGAGAAAATACTTCTCACGCAACGTCTTAGGGACCGATCCCAATACGACGGCTCCAATGTTCTGGAACCGCCGTGGTTCGGTGGCCTCACCGGGGGTCGCGTAGACCACACGAATTCGAGGAAGAAATTGGCCTGCTTGAACGGTCAGGGTTTCCCACTCGGACTCCAGACCCACGGCTAGCACGTTGATAGACGGCGCATGGCGGAGGCTAATTGAACGATAGGCCAATCGCCATGCAATGAAAATGGGGATTTCTAGTGCAATGGAGATCATGAACACCGACCGCGGTAACCCAATATTGACCGTCAGGAAGGTGAGGCCTAGTGTGAAAAATCCATTGACGAGAATAGATGTAGCGACGGCGCCACGCAGTTCGTTGGAGGTTTTGTGGCCGGCATTGCCATAGAGCCCATACAGGTAAAACACGGTAAGCAACGTAAAAAATTGCCATAAGCCAATGCGTTGATAGGCATGCCAATTGTATGCGGGAGGGAGTCGCCATCCAAAGCGCACCACAAAGGAAAGGACGGTGGAAATGAATAAAAACAGCATATCCGCCATCATAAGAATCACTGTCTGGTATCGGCGTTTCGGGTAGTGTGCCAATATAGTCCCTCCCCATATCCTGACACGGACCCCATGTCCCCTTCATTATAACGCCAAAAAGTGCAAAGGGTTTCAGCTATTATTCAATCAAATTTCATCAGGTTTCGCAATTGTCGGTCCCCATGGTAACATGATCCCAGTAACCACTGAACCGATAAAGGCGTTATGTCAAGGATTCAAGTCACAAAAACAGGGAGGGATAGGCATGCGTATTCGGTGGATAACGATCGCGGCGGTAGCCCTGGCTGCCGTGCCTCTATCCCTCCTGCAGCCGTGGCACAAGCCTGGGGTGCTAATGTTGGGATCGGGACCGGTCGCGCGCCTCAGAGCGATT
>JAKAAL010001019.1 GCA_021802375.1 Bacillota bacterium
ACCGAGCTTCCTTCCGGAGAAGCCGCAGCGTGAGCTGCGGGAAGCCGTGCGGTATCGGCGTAGCCTCATCGAAGAGCGGGCGCGCGAGGTCAATCGTATCCAAAAGGTCCTGGAAGGCGGCAATCTTAAGCTCGGTAGCGTGATTTCCGACGTGCTCGGAGTCTCGGGACGCGCCATGCTGACCGCCCTGGCGGAGGGTCAGACCGATCCCGAACAGTTAGCGGCTCTCGCCGATCGGCGCATTCGCGCCTCGGCCGAGCTCTTAGCCCAGGCCCTGACGGGCGTCGTCGGAGACCACCAGCGGTGGATGCTCACTCAGCAGTTGCGTCATCTCGTAGGCCTGGAAACGGTGATTACCGCAGCGGACCAGGAAATCGCGCGACGCACTCGCCCTTTTGAGGAGGCCCGCCAATTGCTGGAGAGCATCCCGGGCGTCCAAGGGCGGGTGGCGGATGTTATTTTAGCGGAGATTGGTCCCACCGTCGAGCCGTTTCGCAGTCCGGCCGCCCTGGCCAAGTGGACGGGAGTGGCTCCCGGCAACAAAACCAGCGGGGGCAAGCGCCTATCGGGACGCACCACCCCGGGTAATCGAGCTCTTCGCAGTGCGCTGGTGGAGGCGGCCCGCGGGGCCGGCCGTACCAAAGCCACCTATATGGGTGCCCAATACCGCCGATTAGTCCCCAGACTGGGGCCGAAACGGGCCGCGTTGGCGGTGGCGCACTCCATTTGCCAACGCGTGTGGATCGTGCTCGACCGCCGGGAACCCTATGCGGACTTGGGCGTGGACTACTTTGATCGTCGTGATACCGAAGCGGTGAAACGGCTGGCCGATCTCGGATATCGCGTCACCTTGGAGCCCGCCTCGCAGTAACCCGAGCCACCGGCTTGCGCCCAGTCTCTGCCTAGACGCGCATCCGGCCGATCTCCCTAGGCTAGCTTTGCTATGACCCCCACCATAGTAAAGGCTGTCCTTAATTTTCGGAACAGGGTTTCCACCTGACGCGCGAGTTGGCGAGGCGTTCTGTCCAGGCGGGTCATGGTTGCAGCCCAGGCGGGCCAATCGGCCCCTTCGCGCCAGTCGGGCCGCCCACCGTTCGAGGGTCCGCTGGTGCGCGTCGATGGGGTGATCCGCCAGCCACTGATGGCAACGGGCCCACGGCCAGCATCAAGGCCCAGGTGTTGGCCGTGTACGAGCGACAATCATAAGGCAGGGCACTGTAAGTGATCGCGCAGGTGCAACAGCGATAGCGCTGAATGGTCAGAACGTAGACCCCGCGCCCATCTTGCACAGGACGCGTATATGTGCCGTTCCGCACGAGGACAGGATCGGCATCGGTCGGGCACGGCGGACAACGGCTATAGCCAATAGTTACTTATTTGAGTTTGGGGCCGCACTCAACGCAGGAATCCACCAAGGTCATTCCATCACCGCGGGGGCATGGTTGACACAAAGCACAAGAAAAGACTAGACTAAACTAAACTAAACTAACCTATGTTTAATAATTCGAGGTGACTTGGGTGAAGTCCGTAAACATTCATGAGGCAAAAACCCACCTTTCGCGGCTTCTTGATGAGGTGAGTCGAGGTGAGGAAGTAACGATTGCCAAGGCGGGCAAGCCCATTGCGCGGCTAGTCCCGGTAACGACCTCTCGGCCAACTCGGACACCGGGCTTTTTACGTGGGAAAATCCGTATTTCCGATGATTTCGATGCGCCGTTACCCGACGACGTACAAAGGAATTTTGAAGGGGCCGACGAGTGATGCTGCTGCTCGACACTCATATCTACTTATGGTACCTGGTCGATTCTCCACACATTACGCGGGAGATTTCCGAGCGGATTTCGGAAGCCGACGAGGTCTTTGTTAGTGCAGCCTCCATTTGGGAAGCTGCCATCAAAATCGGTCTAGGGAAACTTGATGCCAAGATCTCCGACATCGTTAAGGGCATCGAGGCCAGCGGATTTTCGGAGTTGCCCGTGAGTGCCGAGGATGCGAGTATGGTAGCGGGCTTGCCGCCCATTCATAGCGATCCGTTTGACCGGCTACTCGTTGCTCAAGCTTTGGCCGGTCCGTTTCGCCTACTCACCGCCGACTCGACCGTGGCCAAATACTCTAACGTGGTCCAGCTGGTGACGTAATACGAACCTGAATCCGTGACAAGTAGCAGCGCCCCCCCACAAATAAGGAGGTCAGCTCTAAAGCTGAGCCGCAGGGACGCACATTTCCTCAGGTAGACTCAGTTTTTAGGATCTGGTCGGGTTCTCACCCTCTACACGGGGGAGGTTTTCAGTCCCCGAGGACATGACTGTTCGGACATCGTCGTGCGGCGATGTCTCGGGCCATGATTTTCGTTAGTCGTCGGACGGCGGCGGCTAGCCCGCCGAAAAGTGGGCATAGAGTTCTCCAGTCACGCGCCCCCATCGGTTGCCCCGACCGTAACGAATACGGTATTGGCGGGCACGGGTGACTAACTTCGCGGCACAGAGGATAATATTTGAATCACCGTGCGAATGCGGCGACGTTGGGCCGCCTTACGTAGAGGCACATCCTCACGTCCAATGGTTGCCTGGCAAATCACGCGTAAGAGGTTGTACGTCAGAC
>JAKAAL010001020.1 GCA_021802375.1 Bacillota bacterium
TAACGGGTTATCAAAGGGTTCCAAGGGGCCCCAGGGCCGCCATAAAAATTCTTGGATTCCTGTAAGCATTTCTCGGCGAGCAGGCATGCATGGAAGACTACCGACAAAATGATTATCGAAACGTACCCCCCGTTGAGCCAACTCATCAATATGCGGAGTCTGCACGTCAAACTCCGTCGATTGATCGTAAGCTGGTAAAAAATGACGATTTAAACTATCCACCACAATCAACACGACATTCATCGTTCACCCTCCCTTAAGGATACAAAGCTTCCACCAGATGATCTTGGTCTCATAAAGCAAGGCTTTGGACCCCGTCGACAACGCCTCTTGATTGTTCCCGCTGTTGTGTTCAACCCCCTCGTAGCCTAGTATTGAAGTCCACTACGGCGGCACAAACCACATCCTTCATGAGGTGGCTTCCACTTCACTGCGAGAAACGGCGTGGCATGCGACTTCATGATGGGGCGTTATCTGAATAAAATCGGATTGTTCTTTGGCACAGATATCCATGGCTAAGGGACACATACTCGCATAAGGACAACCCTGATAAGACTCTTGCAGTACGGATTTAACCTGCTCATCAGTAGTACGCACAGATGTTTCAGGCGACATCTGAAACGTGGCTGACGCCAATAGCCTCTGAGTATAAGGGTGCTGAGGATGCATAACAATTTCTTGTGCATCGCCAGTTTCAATCACTCGTCCTCCATACATGACGAGAATACGATCGCATACATAGGTGGCAGAGGGCAGGTCATGCGTGATGTAAACAATAGACAAATGAAATTCATCACGCAAATTCAATAACAGTTTAAGAATATCCGCCCGAAGTGAGACATCCAGCATCGAGACGGGTTCATCGGCCACCAATAGTTGGGGGTGAATGGCCAAAGACCGAACCACAGCAACACGCTGTCGCTGTCCCCCTGACAGTTCATGCGGGAGTTTATCCCTTACAGTGGCGGTAGGAGTCAACCCTGTTAAACGTAACAGTCGGTCTAATTCCTGTTGAGGATCCTCTGAGTGATTCGACATATGTCGTCGAATTGGAAATAGCAACTGCTGCTCCACGGTAAAAACTGGATTGAGAGAGTTATAGACATCTTGAAATATCATTTGGACCTCTGTCCAATATTGGCGCAATCCCCGTGCATGGAGTCTGGTGACATTTCGCCCTTTAAACGAGAGAGTCCCCTTATAAACGGGAACCATGCCAACCAGAGCCCGGCCTAGGGTGGTCTTCCCACTTCCAGACTCCCCCACAATTCCTACAATTTCTTGGGATTGTATAGAAAAACTTATATGGTTGACTGGGCGAATCATCACTTGTCGCAGACCGTTCGACTGCTTAAACCGAACGACAAGGTCGCTCGCTTTCAACAGGTATTGTTCCTTGTCCATTGTCTCCCTCCTTTTGTCTTTCTTCAACATCAAAACAGGCAATTCGCATAGTCCGTACTGTCTTAATTTCCGGTTGATTTCGTATGCATTCCTCTCGAGCATACGAACACCGCAGACGGAATGCACATCCTGGTGGTAGACTTAATAAATCTGGAGGGCTTCCGGGAATGCTTTGCAGCTCTAGGTGTCCTCCAGTCAACTGAGGAATAGAAGTGAGTAATCCTTGACTATAAGGATGGTGCAGAGTTGATGAAAGAAAAGCCTGTGTGGGGCCTGTTTCCACAACTCTTCCGGCATAGATCACCATAATTTCCGAACTGATATAACTAACCAAACGTAAGTCATGGCTGATAAAGAGGACTGCAAACTTCTTATCTTGCTGAATACGCCGGATTTCCTCCAATATCTCGTGTTGCACCACCGCGTCGAGCGCCGTCGTCGGCTCGTCCATAATCACTAAATCCGGATCCAACGCAATTGCCATCGCGATAGCTAAGCGCTGACGCATGCCGCCAGATAATTCGTGAGGATAATTACCCAGATGCTGCCGGTGTATACGCACCAGATTGAGTAATTCTTCCATACGGTCTTGAATTGCTTTACGGCTCATTGCCGGTTCGTGTATCCGCAAAATTTCACCAAATTGCTGGCCGACCGTAATCACAGGATTTAATGTCGCCAAAGCACTCTGAAATACCATTGAAAATTTTTTCCACCGTAAGAATCGCAGCCGCGCCTCGGGTATTGCATAGAGATCGCTATCTCCTATCAAAACACGTCCCGTAACCATGGATGCATTGGATGGTAATAAGCGCATAATAGCGGATGCCAAGGTCGATTTACCTGACCCCGATTCCCCTACCACCCCGAGAATTTGTCCTGGATAAATAGACAAAGACACGTCATTCAACGCCTTTGCCAGCCCCTCGTTGGTTTCATACACTACCGTCATGTGCTCCACCGTTAGTAAGGGGCGACCGTCATGCATCATAGTGAATTTCCCCCTTCACTGCATGCCAGACATGACCCAAACGTTCCTTCGGTGTTCTCTGTGACTGATGTAACCGCGGATTCGTTACTTCATCCAAGGCAAAGTTCATCAGTGCCAAACTCGTGCCAAACACTGCAATGGCCAGCCCTCCCGGAAGTAGCCACCACCACGCCCCATTTAATACCGCCCCCCCCCAATA
>JAKAAL010001021.1 GCA_021802375.1 Bacillota bacterium
TCCACGGCGGCTGAAGCTCTCGCCACACGGTCAACATATCCTCGCTCGGACGAAAGTCAAAAGGCAGGGGCTCAGCGAGCATCTTCGCCAACTGTTGACTGGTCGAATCGGCGTTTTCTGGCTGAGGATATAGACGATCCATCGGTGCCATAGCCCGCTCAAAGTGGTCACCTAAACGGTCAGCCACTGCGCAAAAATCCAGGTAATCGCGCACCGCATTACGGGTCACCACCAGCCACCCTTTGATGCGCAACATCTCAGCCACCGTCGGAACCGTAATTCCATTGAGCCTAGTGGTTTCTAAAGGCGCACGACGAATGAGCTGGCGAATTCCTACGTCGATGCCATGAAAGTTGCCTAAGATGAGGACTGGGGGACGAGCACGGCGCGTCTTCCACCCAGCCAGACTTTCAAGCTTGGCCAACACCTCCGGGAAGCGGTTTCGTAAATCGACAAGAACCGAATCCACGGCTAACGAGACGCGGTGCTCTGCAGGTAATGCCGCAGCGGTTCCCCCAACCAAGACCGCTTCCGGAAAATGCCGTTGAATCAAACGCTCCGCTTCGAGAAGTAGGTCCCAAGTCGATTCCGCCACGGCCATCGCCCCCTATCACGGCTAATCCACCTATATGGCTCCTTTTGGCATTATACAAAAGGCCAAACGAATACGCACGTTCGTTCCCGAGGCCTGGATCCCACCCATCGGCGACGGGTTCAACTCGGCCATCCATTACTACGAACGGTATGAACCCATGTCTCATCTTTCTATCAAGGAAAGATTTTCGGGATAACGGCATATGCACGATCACCTACTTGCATGGCTCAATCCGACCCGCCGAAGCGATCTCCTATCTCTTTCCCAGCGATAGGTCCATTGGATATGCAGGTCGTAAAGGTTCCTTTAGCGGGCTGATTGCCTGCCTAGGCCTTTCGCCAGGATCACGTCGGTTTGACCGCAGAAGAGATTTCGGAACTCATCCACTCGTGATGCCACGCATCGTGGGGATGGACAATGGCCCAACCTTTAGACCCATCATAGTGAATCTCTTTTGCCATGTGGTAACGATAAATGAAGTCCCAATGCCAGCCTCCGGGAGCCACGGTTTGTAATTTCGTATAGAGATCTCGAGGCAAATCGACCGCTTCTAACGCCATTTTGCCTCCAACGTAGGGAAGCAGCCACCATCCCCAAAAGCTTGGCCAGACGAGACTTACTGCCTGTTGCAAGGCGGGGAGACCCTCTAGCGAACCAGGTAGCCCCTGATGGAGCAGCGCTAAATCCTCTTCTTCGCCATGACCCGCGCTTAGCGCCGCATAGCGGGCCTCGACTAATTGATGCCACCACAGCTGCCATTGATATCCCGCTTGCAAGAAGGTTAGGGCATCCGTGCTCTCTTCGAAGCGGCTTTCCCGATATGGCCAATGCTGGTCCACCCCTAAATGATATCCCTGATGGGCGCTCAGTCCTGCGGCATCACGCACGAAACAAGCCAGATTGAGCAGGGCTGGGGCGTCAATGGTTACTGTGGGCGTGTCAGAACCACCAAGTGTTTGCATCCTTACGCTCCTTAGACGTGGTCGTTAAGCCGCAGCGTTTTGCGTGCTGGGGTCGGGTCATGACCGAGTCCACCACCCCGACCGATTTATTTTGCCGCTTATTACCGTTGTTCTCCCTGAACGACATCTAGCTTGTGCCCATCACCAGATCGAGGTTGTCGCGAAGCCAGCATCCCAAGGCGAACGGCTGGTCGACATCGTTTTGGCGCCATTGGGCCGTCCCTGCTCGGTGTCCTTTATCGTCCGGACCATTGAGCACGACAACCTAGATGCCGCGACCCATGCGCCGCCAGGCAAGAACTGCAGGGACCAGGGGTCATCGCATGCCAAAACATGGCATGCGATCGCCTTCCGCAGCTCCGCTCTATGGGTTCATCGGCCAGCCCACATCAAAGACCATACTCGTCTTTGGGGCAAAAAGGCCCTTTGAGCCTTAGCCATGGACGAAGCGCTTACGCTTTGAGACTGCTTTTAGCGTGCCACGCCCGGATTAGGCTCCATAACCTAGGCGTTGGCCCCCATGCATCACGGAACGCTTCCCGAAGACGTTGGTCACCGCTTGTGTTTGAGTCCGACCTCCCCTCGCTGGGGTAGCGGTGTTCACGTCTCACGGCCACGAAAAATCTGCCCTGACCGCGCTTTGCCCCTACCATGCCCTTCTGGTTCCATGCTCCCAGCAAATTCAGCTCCAGCAGGGCCGCCTCGCCTCGTACGACCATGCATTGAGGCGTGCCAACTGCCTAAATCATGGGAGATGGATTACACTCAAAATACCATTTTCGGGGAGTGATCGCGTCATGAGTAAGCCATATCGAGGGAAAAGCGGCCACCTTATGCTGATTGGCCTACCCGTGGATCTCTGCATCTTTACTATGGCGGCAGGGCCCAGGCCAAGCTTAGAGATCTTACTGGTGCGACGCCGAGACGACCCCTATGCTGGCCAGTGGGCCTTTCCGGGTGGGTTTACGCAACTCGATCGAGAAACTTTGTCCGAAGCTGCACGCCGAGAACTCTTTGAAGAGACCCATGTCGATC
>JAKAAL010001022.1 GCA_021802375.1 Bacillota bacterium
GTGCGTTCCAAATAATGTACCCCATGGTGATGTAACAAAGAGGCCCCGGCATCGACCGCTCTGATATATTCCTCCGCTACGGCGGCGGTATCTGCGATCGGCGGCATGTTGGGGTTGGCGGGATAAGACATACTAGAATCGACGGTAACCGTGACAATTAGTTTATCCAATGTTTCAGTCTCCCTTCGACGTTTGGCCAAAATGGCGTGAAACCCTTATGCGACCGTTATGACGGCTTTCCCGGCCACTCTACCGGCTTTAAGCTCACTTAGCGCGACGTTAATGTTCTCCAGTGACCAGGTATCCATGGGCGGCAAATCGATAACCTGGCTTTCGGCTAATGCAAGTACCGCTGCCAAGTCATCTCGGCGGCCGGAGCGCACGCCGCGTAGGGTGAGTTCTTTTCTCGAGACAGTGGCCATGTCCATAAGCGGAACCTCTGCGTAGCCAACGACAAAACACCACCCTTTCGGCGGCAGCCATGTAATCACATCGCGAAACGCCTCCGCCACACCGGAACACTCGATCGCCATATCGAATTCACGAGGGTCGGTCTCATCAAGGACTGATGCGGCATCAAAACCCTGAGACTTCAGGGCAGTCCGCCTCAGGACATTCGGTTCAACCACAGTCACTCTTACGCCTTTAGAGCGGAGAATGCTCGCGGTCAAGAACCCGACAGGCCCACCTCCCAACACCAACACTCCACGGGGATTTTGCCCCAGTGCCAATCTTGATGCATTATAGGCCGATGCCCCCGCATCGACCAGAGCGGCAGCGCTGGACGGAGATAGTCCTTGAGGGACCACTATGACTTGCCGCGGATGCACCCACATTTTCTCGGCGAATCCGCCCCATATTCCCCGTATGCCTGTAATGTTTGGCCCAGAAATACATAAGCGTTCGTCACCGGCTCGACACTGTTCGCATCGGCCACACCCGAGGAAAATCGAGGGCACCACTCGCGTCCCCATCAGATCTGACGGCCCTTTCGTCACCGTGCCAACGGGTTCATGGCCCATGACAAAAGGAAGTGCCAGGCGATACGACAACCCGTCAAGAATATGCAGATCGGTACCACAGATACCGCAGGCTTCCACCCTCACCTCAATCCACTCAGGCCCGGGTTCCGGCTGATCAACCATTGCCATCTCAAAAGATTCCGATGGCAATCGCGTCAGTAATGCTGCCCTCATGAGTGCATTCCTCCCGACAATGGCTTTTCTAATTTTGCGACAGCCTCCCGGTACTTTGCCATGGCCTTGGCAAAAGTGAAGCGAGGATTAGGCCATCCAAAGAGATCCCACGCCATGGGCAGACCCCGGCCCGCCAAGCGTGCGACGACCATCTCGAGGTTCAGCACGCCCTCCCCAGGAGGGAAATGGAGCTGCTCACTTAGTCCATCCGTGTCGGCATAATGGAGGTGGGTAACCGTATCGAGAAACTGCGGACTGAATTCATCCATAAAACCCGGACCAAAAGCTACGCCCGCATGGCAAAAGTCGAGACAGACACCCGCACCGATTGCCCGGAGCTGTTTCGCGACCTGTTCATGTAAGCGGTGCCGAAAAGCGAACGTGTTGGGGTGAAGTTCAATCGCAATTTGAGGAGGATCGGCCAGTTCGCTCGTCGCCAATGCTTGTGCTAAACAATCCGCCAACTGTTTGGGGGCATCGACAAGTTTTTCTGGGTCATCCAATTCTCCATCCCAGAGCAAAATGCGATCCGCTTCCATGGCCGCCGCCAGTCGTAATTGCTGGGCTATGGTTTCTGCTGTCTTGTGACGAGATGACGCGTCGCCATACGCATCGAGTGGTCCCGTAATACAGTTGAGGGTCGAGACTTTCAGGTCGGCGTCTTTAGCGGTGCGTGCGACTGCCGTTGCGTAGGCGGTTGAAAGCGGCACTTCTACCAGGCCGGGACCCAGTTGACCCCAAAACACCTCGACCGCCGTGAACCCTGCCTCATGCAATACCCGAAATGCATCCTCTAAATCTAGTTTAGGCAATCCTATCGTCATCCCAATCAGACATCCTCCGTCAACGGTGTGCATGATCCACTTCCTCTTGGGGCACTTTCGACATCTTCTGAGGTTCCACACAATGATCCTCGATTTTCGACAGAGATCCTGAAGACGGCCTGGTGTCATAGATGAAATTGATCTCGTGGGGAACATCTTTCAACCGAGCGCCCCATTTCGCAATCAGTTCGAGGGTCAATCGTTCAGAAGGGGCGGTAATGCCAAACGCTCCCACTAATAAACCCCGTGAAAACAAGGGGGCCGCAACACAACTCACGCCGGCAATAGTCTCATTGCGATCTACCGCGTAGCCTTGCTGCTGGGCTCGACGAATCTCGTTCATCAACTCCGGAAGACGCGTGGCCACGAGCCCAGCATCTTGCGTCGACAGATGCGCCACAAACTGTTCAACTTTCGTGCGTGGAAGCGCAGAAAGGTATGCGCGCCCAACAGCGGAGAGCCACATCGAACGGACCGATCCGCGTTCTTCGCGAACCGACACCGGAAAGAGCGCTGGTGTAAATTCCATGTACACCATTGACTCGTCGGCAGGCACCGCAAACATGGCTG
>JAKAAL010001023.1 GCA_021802375.1 Bacillota bacterium
GTGGGAAGCGCCCGCATAGCGGACGAGATCCGTTTGCGTCACCTGGTGTGTGATAGGCGTCAATGGGTTGCCCACGTTAGGAAACCTCCTGGCTTGCAATGATAGTACTGGTCGACGTGAAGACCCACTCTTCTCGTTGATTGGTGCCCGTGGTTTCTAGAGTTAAGAACGTCAGGGGGCCTCGGGCTTTGGTGCCAATCAGTGTGGTCACCACGCGAATCGTATCGTGGACCGCGATAGGCGCACCGAACTTAAATGCCTGCTCACCGTGAATCAGGCCGGAATGGGGCAGATCCAAACCCGGTACAGGATGACCTGGTAGGGTGATGGCAAATGTCGGTGGAGCTATAATATCGGTAAATCCGAGGCTTTGGGCATATGTTGTGGAGTAGTAGGCTTGGTAGTTAAGACCTAGAGCTTGGGCAAAATCTCGAATTCTACCGGCTTCTATGAGGTGGGTCTGGGGTTCCGATACGGTACCAATCGGTGGGACGTTCACAAGGAGCTCCCCTTTCCAGTAGTCATCGGAAAAGATTCTATAATAGGATGCCAGGACTTACAAGATTTTTAGGCCACGCAAAAACTAGCTGGTGAGCACAGTCAAACACAGCAAAAATAGGAGGACGCGGATGGCTTCAGACGAACAAATTCGCGCAGTGGTCCATAGTTGGACCGGGATTATCATTTCGGCCATAGAAATCGATAAGCGGATCGGGCAGGCACTCATCGGTCAAGAATTAACGCCCCGTGCGTTAAATCCTTATACCCCACACGGGACCGGAAAAATTCTCGAAAGTCCGGTGCGGCCATGATTGGCTCGATCCGAACCTATCATCGGCGCTTTCAAGCGGGACAGGCATCGCCACGTGATGTCATTGAGGAATGCATACAGCGGATTGAGGACAGGAATCCGGAGCTTAACGCGTTTGTCTCTACAAATTGGAAGCTTGCCCGAGAGGAGGCCGACAGGGCTTCAGAACGCTATCGAACTGGACTCGATCGAGGTCTTCTCGATGGGATACCGGTCGGGCTCAAGGATCTCTTTAATACCCGAGGCATGGCCACCACGGCCGCGTCCAAAATTCTTTTGAACCACGTGCCGTCGGAGGACGCTCCAGTGGTGACCACGCTCCATGAGCGCGGCGCCAACACCTTTCTTGGCAAGTTGAACCTGCATGAGTTTGCATTCAGCCCCACCGGAACCTCGTCTTACTTCGGACCCATGAAAAATCCCCATGATTCAACCCGGATGGCAGGCGGCTCTAGTGGGGGATCGGGGATTGCCGTGGCCACCGGCATGGTGGCTGCCGCATTAGGGACAGATACTGGGGGCTCCGTACGGATTCCTGCTGCTTTTTGTGGAAGTTACGGGCTAAAGCCTACCTATGACCGACTGAACCGAGACGGCGTATTGCCGTTGTCATGGACACTCGACCACGTCGGAATTATGGCGGATAGTTTGGATAACTTGCTGGTGATGTCTCGCGGCATGGGGATTGGTGAGCCCAGTCGAGACTGGGGGGCTCCGTTTGAATTGAAGGGCCAACGGGTTCTCTGGCTCCAGGATAGCCAATGGGACCAAATAGACCAGGGTGTTCAAAAGGCGATGCGTGGCGCGATCCAACGTCTCGTAACTCTAGGGGTTGAAGTGATACCCACCGATTTGCCTCGGGGAGGCGAAATCCGAGCCAGCCAACAGGTGATTTTAGGTGCTGAGGCCGCCAACTATCACTGGGCATGGCTTCAAAGTCGACCTCAAGATTACCAGCCCGACGTTTTGGAGCGTCTGACCACTCGATCTAGTTATTTGGCCATTCATTACATCGAAGCTTTGCGTCGTCGGCAAGAACTCATCGAATTTTACCGCCAGAGCGTATTTCACGATGTGGCTTTTGTGGTATCTCCGACCGTGCCGATTCGACCTCCGAAGCTCGAGGTGGACGAGGTGGCGGGAATGGATGTGCGCCAAGTTTTGACGGTGTGGACGGCACCTTTTAATCTCTTAGGCCTGCCCGCAATGACGCTACCCATGGGACGACCGGAAGACGGGATTGGTGTACAAGTTGTGGTACCGTGGGGTCACGAAGATCGTCTACTTCAGATCGCCGCATTGATGGACGATTCGGGGGGGGGGCATAAATCTTCCGTGAGACCCTCATGCTAGCTCCATGAACTCGCCACGAATACGTCTAACTCTGAGCTTGAAGCGGGTCCATTGGGGGTCCACACTGCAGGTCGTCAAGACCGGTCTTGCTTCTGGCCTGGCCTGGGGATTGGCACGCCTGCTACTAGACAGCCCGCGACCATACTTTGCGCCACTGGCGGCGATCTTGTCGCTGCAGGTGACCGTCAAAGAATCTGTGTCGCGCGGTTTGCAACGAGTCGTCGGGGTCGTGGCGGGCATTTTGGTGGCGCTGTTGGCCATCCACGTGATGGGAACTTCGGCCTTTAGCATTGGGATCTTGGTATTTGTGTCGATGATTATTGCGACCCGCCTAAAATTGGGCGCGCAGGGCATTCCCCAGGTCGCTATAAGTGCGCTGTTGGTCATGACCATCGGGGCAAGTGTCCCCGGATACGCCTTGGCGC
>JAKAAL010001024.1 GCA_021802375.1 Bacillota bacterium
ATGACGGAATCCGAGTGGGACACCGTGGTGAATGTGAATTTGAAAGGTCAGTTTAATTGTATGCGCCACGTGGTTCCCTACATGCGGACGCGCAAGAAGGGACGGATTGTTAACATCTCTTCAGCGAGTTGGCAAGGAAATGTGGGACAGGCCAATTACGCGGCCGCAAAAGCGGGCGTGATTGGCCTCACTAAAACGGCAGCACGGGAACTTGCGCGGCTGAACATCACGGTTAATGCCATTTGCCCGGGGTTTATCGATACCTCCATGACTCGACGAATGCCTCCGGAGGCGTTTGCTGCCATGATGGCGAAAATTCCGATGGAACGGATTGGTACTCCTGAAGACGTTGGCCGAGTCGTGGCGTTCTTAGCATCCGACGACGCTGCGTACGTAACCGGTGAAGTAGTGAATGTGGGAGGGGGGATGGTGCTGTAGCTCGGAAATCAAAGAGGAACCAAAAATCTTCTGGTGCAAGAATAGTCTGAAAGAAATGGCGATAGCGAATTGTCACATGGCATTTGGATGCGATATTCCATCACAAAGGAGCGATTTACGATGAAACGGTGGAAAAAAACATGGATTCCGATGGTAGCTGTTGCAATGCTCTCAACTGGCTTGGCCGGATGCGGATCAGCGACTACTGCCGCCTCGACTCCTGCGAAAAAAGATTTTGTGATCGGCTTTGACAATGGGTACATTGGCAACACTTGGCGCGCACAATATGTGGCGGATGCAAAACAGGAAGCAGCAAAATTGAAAAAGCAAGGGGTCATTAGCCGGCTGATTATTGAAAACACGGATGATAACGTGGCCACTCAGCTCAGTCAACTGAACAGCATGATTAACGAAGGCGTCAATGCCTTGATGATTGATCCTGTGTCACCAACTTCTTTAGGTCCTATTATTAGCCGAGCTTTAGCAAAACACATCCTAGTGGTTATTACCAATGATCCGGCAGCCTATGCGAATACGTATGCTGTGGTTGGGAATAACTATGCATTTTGGAAAATTGAGGCAAAATGGATTGCTCTCCAACTCCATGGCAAGGGCAACATTGTAGAGATTACAGGGTTGCCCGGCAACACTGCCGACACGCTGCGTATTGATGCGGCCAATGCGGTACTCAGTCACTACCCGAACATTCACGTGCTGGCATCCGTTCCCGGCAAGTGGGATCCCGCGGTAGCTGAGTCTGATATGAGTACCTTATTGTCGACATACAAAAATATCAATGGGGTTCTGGAACAAGATGTGATGGCTGGCGGAGTCATTCAAGCATATAAGGCGGCAGGGCGTCCGTTACCCATCATGACCGGGGACTACACATTCCATTTCTTACGCGAATGGGCCGACACTTACCCGAGTCTGGACTCCATCGGAGTTGACTATCAGCCGGGCATTGTCACCGACGCATTGAAAATTACGGTGCAGCTGTTGGAAGGTAAGCATTTTAAACCGGGAGTTTTACAGGGGAATCCCATCAATCCCTCGTTGAAAAACGCTGTACTCGTCAATCCGGCTTATGTGGTCACAAAACACGCAGAACCCAATGCGCCATGGATGCAAGGCATAAAAGACAGTAAAGCCATTTCTCTTAAGGAAGCGGTGGCATTGGGGCAAGGAAAGCCTGCCGGTGACTCATTAGATGGTTGGCTGAGCAACGCGGAGGTCAACGCGTTGTTTAAAAAATAAAAAGGATCCACACCAAAGCACAAAGGGGGAGATTCTATGAGCTTTAGTGTTGTAGCGTTGCCTATGGGTTGGTTGCACGTAGACAAAGGGAGCCTTACGTATGGTAAAGGATATGGGACGACGATGTGGATCCCGGTATGGGCAGCCGCAATTTTGGGAGCAGATTACAAAATTCTGATTGACACGGGAATTTCTGATCCGGCATGGGTACAACGCGATCTTGGCATGGGATGCCGTCAAAGTTCCGATGAAGGTATTGAGCAAGCGTTGAAAAAAATCGGCTGGAAGGCCGATGAAGTCGATATCGTAATTAACACCCACTTGCACTATGACCATATTGGCGGGAATGTCGTGTTTCCTAAGGCGCGGTTTCTCATCCAAGAGTCCGAGTGGCACCATGCGAATCAACCGTTGGAAACCCAAACTTGGGCTTATTCCGAACGAGATTTTTCTGCTACCGATTATTTTCGTTGGACATTCCTGCAGGGGGTATACGATGTTGTGCCGGGGGTACGCATCGTTCCCACTTCGGGGCATACTCCGGGGCACCAATCCGTGGTCGTCCAAACGCCGGGCGGGCGTGTCGTGGTCTCGGGAGATGCGGCCAATTTGGTGGAGAATATTCAGGAAGAAATTCCTCCGACCATCATGGTCAATGTGCACGATGCACGCCGCAGTGTTCAATTGTTGCACCGGTTAGCACAATTTACCATACCGGGACACGATCCTGACGTGAAGGCTTATGCCGAGAATACGAATTTGCCATCGGTTAAATAAGGCAATGGGTTGATGCACCACGGGACTGTTCAAGTGCTGGCCATGGGGTTGGACGGAGGAGAAAAATATAAGGAGGGAATTCTATATGTCATGGTCTGCCTGTAACCAGA
>JAKAAL010001025.1 GCA_021802375.1 Bacillota bacterium
AACTGGAGCAATTAAAAGGTCTCGGTGCCGGGATCCTGGTCGGCCCGAGTCGCAAGCGATTTCTAGGGACCTTAACGGGTGCTGACCCAGACCAAAGAGACTTTGCCACCGCCAGTCTGGCAAGCCTGGCGGTGGGAAGCGGGATGGATGTGGTGCGCGTACATGAGGTCTATGGAGTCCGGCAGGCATTATTAGTGGCAGATCGGTGGTGGCGACATGGCTGACATGATTCGTCTCCATGATCTGAGGTTCCAAGTGTGTCATGGAGTGCTCGAGCATGAACGGACGGCAGCTCAAGAATTTGCGGTGGACGTGACGCTCGACGTGGACTTACGCATTGCCGGACAATCGGACCGGATTCAAGATACCGTTAATTATGCCGACGTGGCCGATGTGGTGGCCCAGGTGATGCAGGGACCCAGCAAGAAACTCATAGAAAGTTTAGCCGAGTCCATTTGTGATGAGATTTTGGCCCGGTGGTCGGGGGTGACCGTTACGGTAAGAATTCGAAAGATGGCGCCCCCCTTAAAGATGGTGTCTGGATGGGTGGAGGTAGAATTGGAGCGACATGCCTAGCGTCAAGACGTATCTTGGCTTGGGATCGAATCTTGGCGATCGGCTAAAATTTCTGCGGGATGGAGTGCGCGGGATAAGCCGTCTGGGATCCATCGAGGGCCTTTCCCCTGTCTACCAAACCGAGCCGATAGGAGGGCCGGCCCAAGGTCATTATCTCAACCAGGTGGTGTGCCTTCACACGGATCTTCTACCGAACGATTTGCTACGTCAGTGCCAACGCATTGAAGCCGAGGCAGGGCGCACACGGGGATTACGTTTTGGCCCTCGAACCCTCGATGTGGATATACTGTTGTACGGCGAGCAAATCATCCAAGAAGAGGGCTTGACGGTGCCGCAGCCCCGGCTTTACGAGCGGCGCTTTGTGCTGGACCCGCTCTATGCGCTAAAACCGGATTTAGTGCTCCCGAGGGGAGAAGCTCTGGCACGCTTAAGACAACGGGTAAAAGACCAAGTGGTTTTGCCCTTCCGGGAGACCGGCTTTGAGTGGGAGGCGGATTTTCTTCCTACCCTAGCTGCCCGGCATCCCGATGTTATCGGGATGAACGAAGTGGATTCGACGAATCTCGAAATTCGGCGGCGACAATCTCTGGGCCAAGCCGCCAACGGATTGACCGTCGTGGCCGAAGCGCAGACTCAGGGCCGTGGTCGGTTGGGCCGGGTCTGGGCTTCGCCACCGGGCACCGGGCTTTATCTATCTCGCCTGGTGCTACCAGAACGGGCCCTCGATCCCTTGTTAGGCTTTGCGGTGGCAGTGGCCTTGTCGCAAACCGTCGCCGGTTTGACCGGACTGAAACCAGGTCTAAAATGGCCTAACGACGGCATCCTGCATGGCAAGAAGTACGCTGGGATCCTGGTTGAGGCCAGTACTGCCGCGCCGCCTTTTGCCATTATCGGCATCGGGACGAATGTGCACGGGGCGATGGATCCAGAATTCCCGACCGGTATTACCCTCGATCAGGCATCCGGGCGCGTTGTCGACCGGATCGTGTTCTTTGAACAGCTCATGCACCGCCTGGACTATTGGATTCGGGTGTGGGAGAGCCAAAACGTGGACCATGTGCTCAACGCCTGGCGCGCCTACCATGTCTTTCAAGGGGCCGCGGTGCACATCTTGCAAAGTCAGCGCGTGGTGCTGGAAGGAACGGTAGACGATGTGGACGAAACTGGACGACTCTTAATTCGGCGATCGGACGGTTCGGTTGAGGCTATCGGCGCCGGTGAGGTCAGCGTACGATTACAAACCGGTGCTTATGCACCATCGGGCCCTCGATATTAGAGGTGAACCGCCATCTCCTACCCAGCCCATGAGCGCATGCCATAGTCGTCTTCGTGCTATCTGGGTTGGCTATCAGCCAACCTCAGTGACGTGTAGCGGTTGCGCATATGCGACGTATGCGCACAAAAGGCGGGATTCCCAAGTGGTGCCACTATTTTCTTAGACATTGAGGTAGGAACCATAACTACTGAGTTGAGTGACTATGTAAGTGCGTGGTCCAAGGCAATACGCAGCAACGGCACATACAAACCCGGGCTCTATGCTGGCCCATGTACCATTCAAGCTTTGCAGTCATCTCTAGGATCGACGTTTACAGATTACTACTGGATGGCTGACTGGGATTCAAGGAACTGCACTTACAACAATAGCCTCTGCACAAACGACTACACCAACTCGACCGGTTGCACAGCCATCACATTCCCCAGTTCTGCGCCGATGACGGTATGGCAATATTCAGGTTGCACCACAACAAATTGTGAAGGTTGTCAGGCACCGTATGGCTCTACCGAGCTGAGCTATACATCGATTACGATAATGCAGTCGACACCGGAAGCGGAGGGACAGCTCCTAGTTGACACGCTCGAAAGGCCGACGCTTAAATCAACGTCGGCCTTTTAATGACGTTTTAGAGAACGCCGCACTGTGTAAGGCTTTCAAGCTCTATTGCACTTTTAGTTCCCAGGATACACAAACCCATAATATATGAGAAACCTCCCCAAATCTGATAT
>JAKAAL010001026.1 GCA_021802375.1 Bacillota bacterium
AGTGTGGACGAGGGCCTTTTGGTTCGCGATCGGATTTTGCAGCGATGTATGGAACCGATTATGGTGGAGGAGGGAAGGTCGGAAGTGATTTCCATAAGTGTGGGATGGAGTCGCTATCCCGATGATGGGCAAAATGTCGAAGCGCTTCTGGATGCGGCAGACCGTGGAATGTATCGGATGAAGCGGAGAAGGCAGAGCATGGGGGAGAATTACTTAGCACCGATGCCAGAGGTTCCCGAGGCACCTGGGTCGGCCGCTCCCTCTTAAATAGGGGCATTGAACATAATACCCGCGTATGCCCCCTGCTAGGCGAAGCTGGAGGGGGTCTTAAAGACTACCACGCTGACGTGGTGATTGCCGATTGGAGAGCCGGAGAGCCGATGACCCCCACGAGCTAGAACGGTCCTAAATCGCGCCTGGCGAGCTTTGGCGCTGGTGGCGAAATCCGCGACCTAATATTGTCGCGCGTTACGTCGTGCACGCGGCGATAAATCACCATTTCTCAATCCGAATGTTTATTGGAAAAGATTTGTGGGTATCTGGCGACGAGTTTTGGCTAGGCGGATATGCCAGTAATCGCGGTATCCAGATTGCCGTTCTTCACGACAGGAGTCTTGTTGAATGGCCTGGACCTCCCGTCAAGATCATGATCAGGGGTCCACGTGAATCCCTCGAAAGCTTCGGTACCCAAGTTATGGGTAGCCAGTTTGCTGATAATCTCCGTCTCCTTCGTTCACATCTGGACAACCGTGAGGTCTGGCCCTCTCAGATTGGCAAAGTCCAAGACTTGGCGAAAGTGTCGGCACGTCTCGATGTCATCAAGTAGTGGTGCCATCGGCGATGGTGAAGCGGACGTGGACACGCTGCACTGGGCCGGCTGAGGCATAGCCACGGCACAAAGTGACCCCGAGGTACGCAGAGCGGTAGAGGTTGTGGTGCCATCGGTAGATCAGGATGGTTTGATATGGGCCATGGAACGTGATGTTCTTCACAAACACTGACTAATCAGGAAACCTACGAGGATGAACATCGCTGCTGGCGCCCCACCTTTGACCTTAATACGAAGACCATACGTGGGGAGAGTGACCTGACTACACGGTGCGTCTCGGAACCTAGACGAAGCGGCCAGGAGCCAGGCTTGGTCACATACGGGGTGGCCACTACTGCACTCGGAAGAAAAGATCGGGCGTCCTTCACGGCCGCCGCCCCCTTTACCCCACCCGGCCTGGTAGGCCGGAAGAATGGACCTCCCGCCTCCTAAACATTCCGGACGTGGGCCTCTCGACGCATCCGGCTCCTGCGAGCCATTCACGGCGCCAAGCGACGCAGAGCTCCCCCGGCCCTTCCCGAAGGGTGCCAGGGGTCTCGTTGAGTTCGCCAGCCCCCTTTGCGCCCGGCGCATTACACGCCCTTCTTGACGACGACGGGATGGTCCGCCTCTGGCGAGAGCATCGATCCTTTCCTCACTTTCGGGTACGATCGCCTTGTTGGACACCAGGTATAGGGGGTTCGCTTCGCATCGCCGCCAGCTTCTCACCTTCTACGCTTAAGCCCAAACCAGTGCGTGCCCACTTGACGCTGACTACCGCGAAGGCTGTAAGGAGGGGTCGCCCTCGCTCTTCTGGAGAGATGAACAAACCCTCCATTTCGATATATTTTGACATCGTCGGACTGTACTTGCGACGCTGACATGGGCCTTTGCACGCCCCTTTATGGTCCATACCTGACCTCTCATGAAGCCTTTTTCCTCACGGTCGCGGCCGAGGCCGTTGTGCCTCAGCCGGGCCTCCCCTCACCTCGAGTATACCGTCGTGACGCAATATTCGCGGTGAAGCTCACCTCGCGGCTTTGCCTGGGAAAGGGAATGCGTGGGTGAGGGCGTGTCATACGGATTTTGTGTATGCTCCGCCACGCTATGTAGATACTTCGCCATCATCTCGAAGGCCGGTTTGATCCGGCACTGCATTATACAAAACGATGGCCCGCCGTGTTCCGAACGGGCGTTGTGCTCCCGCTGCATGCGGCATCCAAACTGCGGATTTTGGCTAAGGAGCGCGTTGTCCTCACCTTCGGCCATCGAGTCGACCACGGTGTGCTGCGGCGGTGGCGGGAAACCAACCCGGCAAGAAATTTGGACAGGTTTTCTGGAAATAGTTCTCGCTAAGATGAATGCATTGTCGGCCCTAAGATACCACCAAGGCATGGACGTACGCCGGGTCGACTCGCTTAGGGATCCAAATTGACGAGAACAATAGTGTGGAATGGGGCGGACACGATGGCATACTTTCATCAACAGTGGACTCCAAAGGCCAAGCCTGAGAAAGGCGCTGAGACGGCTCAAGAAGAGGTTACCGATCTCGGTCGGGCGGTTGTTCGTTGGCAGGAAAGCTTGCAAGAGCAATACCCAGACCTTCTTGGTCACTTGGTCTGGAACGGGGAACGGCTTGCCGAATTGGAACGGGCCGCCCAGCACATCATTGAGAATGACCCGTGGGTTGACGGAAATTTGGTGTCTCTTTATCGGCGCTCGCTGATTAATCGTGTGACAGGCTTGGGCCCATTAGATGAGCTGCTCTTG
>JAKAAL010001027.1 GCA_021802375.1 Bacillota bacterium
GGTTAGGAAGTGTTGGCGGACGACGCACTGACCGTGTTCAAAACGGGCATAGCCGAGAAGAAAAACTAGGGTTCCTGCGCCATGATGAAGGCCCGTGGTTTCGGTGTCGAAGAAGATGAGATCCTCGGCGCTCACGTCTACGGGTGGCGCAAGCGGGTGTTCGATGCCCGACGCGTGCCACGCTCGCATGACGCCGTATAGGTCCTCGAGCGCATAGCGGCCATGATGGTGCGCGCCAGGAAACTTCCGAACGAACGTCATGGGCGCTTTCGGGCACAGACTGGGATCTACCAAGGCGGCATCGGGAGTGGACTCAGTGGGAGCATGCGAGCTTGATCCGCCTAGCAGTTCCGAGCGATATCGCTTCAGACGCTCCTGTAGAGGACTTTCACCCGGCATGTGTGGACACTCCCGCGGGGCTGCCCAGGCTTATGAGGGTAAGCGCGAGCGTTTTGCTGGCACTAGCGGCCACCCCTGTGCACGAGGGACATCCCTTTTCGCAGCGGCAGGCTTCAATGACATCTTTGCATGCAGCCAAGAGTCGGTCGGCGTCCTGGTATACCTGTTCCGAAAGGCCGACGCCGCCCGGGTACCGATCATATAGGAAAATCGTGGGTGCCCCAGAGTGCACGGCCTTTCTTTGCGCAATGACGCGCAGATCCATGGGGTCGCACAGAACGAACAAGGGTGCTACGTGCCCAAGAACGTGGGCCAGGCCCACGAGGCCTTTCTCGAGATCCGCATGGCCCAGCCTCTGAAACAGGTCCTCGGGGAAGCTTAACCAGGCGGCGGCGGTATGCAATTCCTCTTCGGGCAAATGAATAGGTCCCGAACCAATATTTTCGTGCGTCTCAAACTTGATTTTCTTGAACATGGTGGCCATGGCGTGGACGGCCACTTCGCCTCGACCTAGGCTGGCTGAACCCATTTGTCGGCGGTCATCCTCCGTCAAAACCTTTAGCTGTACCGCTAGATTGGCATCGGTATAGTAATCCACCTGGACCTCGCGAACATAGGCCTTTTTCTCCGGATAATCCAACTTCTCTACTTGGAATTGCACGCCCTGATGAAGGTAAATCGCTTCTTCATGCAAAAGGGTGAGGGAACTAAACCTATCCATCTCCCCTATCACCTGCTCGCGTCCTCGCTGAGAAATGTTGATAATGACGACGTTTTCTTGGGCTGCCGAACGAAGGCTGACCTCGTGCGCCGGAAACGAATCGCTCATCCAGAACCATTTGCCTTGCGCATGGTGCAGGATTTGGGCCTCTACCAGAAAATCAAGGATTTCCCTAATCTCCTGACCCCCGAAGGTCTCGCCTTCACGAAAGGGAAGTTCGTAGGCAGCACACTTGAGCTGATCTACCAAGATAACTAGATTCTCTGGGTTAATGCGGGCGCTCTCCGGGCTTCGTTCAAAAAAGTACTCGGGATGCTGCAAGACGTATTGATCCATTGGGGACGAACCTCCGACCAAAACCACGACGGACTCGCCTTGTCGGCGTCCAGAGCGGCCAGCTTGCTGCCAGGTGCTGGCAATGGAGCCAGGGTAGCCGGTGATGACGGCCGCCTGCAACTGTCCGATGTCTACGCCGAGTTCCAACGCATTGGTGCTCACCACGCCCATAATGTCGCCTTGGCGCAAGCCCTGTTCGATGGCGCGCCGCTCGCTCGGTAAATATCCTCCCCGATATCCTCGCACAAAATGGGATCCTAGCGGATGTTTGATGCTGTTTTGAAGATACGTCAACAAGATTTCCACTCGGACCCGACTGCGAGCAAAGACAATCGTTTGGATCCCGTTGATGAGAAATCGGTGGGCAATATCGCGGGCTTCGAGGGTGGCACTGCGTCGAATGTTTAAGGGAACGTTGACCACGGGCGGGTTATAAAAAATAAAATGCTTAGTGCCTGAAGGGGCTCCGTTGTTTTCGACCAGTTCGACGGGCGCCTCAATCAGTTGTTCCGCTAACCCTTTGGGATTGGCGATCGTGGCCGAGGTGGCGATGAATTGCGGGTTCGCTCCATAAAAGGCAGCTATGCGTTTGAGACGTCGAATGACATTGGCGACGTGGCTGCCGAAAACGCCGCGATAGGTATGTAATTCATCAATGACGATATAGTTCAAATGTTCGAAGAACGCGACCCATTTGGTGTGGTGCGGCAAAATTGCGCTGTGAAGCATGTCGGGATTGGTAATAATGATGTTTCCCGCGGTCCGTATGTGTTGCCTAATCGTCGAAGGCGTATCGCCGTCGTAGGTCTCGGAGTGGATAGGGAGGCTCGATTGCGCGATAAGTTCGCTTAACTCCGACTTTTGGTCCTGAGCTAAGGCCTTGGTCGGAAAAAGATAGAGGCTACGGGCGTTTGGGCGTTCGGAAAGCGTCTGCAGGACGGGCAAATGATAGCAAAGGCTTTTGCCAGACGCCGTGGGCGTCACCGTAACGATATGGTGGCCGGCCCGTACCAGGGTGTAGGAGGTGTTTTGATGCGTGTACAAGTTTTTAACGCCGCGACTTGCCAACGCCAGAACGATCCGGGGATCTAGATCCTGGGGAAAAAGGCCTATGTTCGCGAG
>JAKAAL010000036.1 GCA_021802375.1 Bacillota bacterium
GGAAACGTTTGGGGGGGCTAATCCGTCGGCTTAGAAAAAGTCAGTCTCTGTCGCTTGAGTATCTGGCTGGGCAGATAGGGATTAGCCCGTCTTACCTTTCACGCTTGGAGAGAGGCCTCCGTCCACCCCCTCCCTCGGGAATTATCGAACGGCTTGCCGTCGCGTTAAACGTGGCTCCAATCACGCTCTTGGTATCTGCTGGAATTGTTACGAGCCACACGCTGCGTGAAATGGGTGTGCCTCCCTACGGCTTCGATCTTAAGGATTGGCGCGAGGCCTTGCAATGTTTGTCGCGCGACGACTGGCAAGAGATCCACGCATTGATTCGAACTAAACTGGCCCGCTATCGCCATGACTAACGAAGCAGCAGGTCCGCTCAGGAGGGACATTTTGGTCCGAATCCAGGCGTAAGCGCCTAATCCGGCCTGGTCTATCAGGCGAAACTAGCGGTAGTGCGTCTGAAGCGCACCACCGCTAGTGCTTTGCCCAATCCCACTCACCGCACAAGCACCTGCTGCATGGCCGGAGCAACTTCCCAAGGCATGGTCACCACACGCACTCCAGCCGCGCTAAGCGCTTTCTCTTTGCTTTCCAGGGTCCCGCGACCGCGCTCGATAATGGCGCCTGCATGTCCCATGCGTTTTCCGGGCGGGGCTGCCCGACCCGCCAGGTAAGCCACTACCGGCTTGCCTAGATCTTTAATGTACTCCGCCGCTTCTTCTTCGGCACTTCCCCCTATTTCGCCCACCATCACCACGGCCTTGGTTTCATCATCCGCGCGGAAGGCCTCAAGGACAGAAATAAAGGTTTGCCCAACCACGGGATCTCCGCCCATGCCCACCACGGTGGACTGACCCAGTCCCGCTTGAGTAAGGCTAAACGCAATCTCATAACTGAGGGTCCCGGAGCGCGCCACGACCCCGACGGGCCCACGGCGATAGATGTGGTTCGGCATGATTCCCATTTTTGTTTCTTCGCCTGGAGTGATGATGCCAAACGTGTTGGGCCCAATGACCACGGCCCCCAGTGCACGGGCTCGCGTGACAATATCAATCGAGTCCTGGACAGGCACATGTTCGGGAATCAGCACCAGCAGTCGAATCCCATTCTCTAAGGCTTCGAAGGCTGCATCTTTGGCAAAGGCGGCGGGCACGAAGACGATGGATGCCGTCGCCGAGGTCGCCTCAACCGCCTGCCGGACCGTGTCGAACACGGGAACTCCCTCCACCTGTTGGCCAGCCTTGCCGGGAGAAATTCCTCCGACCACCTTGGCTCCATAGGCCAGCATTTGCCGAGTATGAAACCTACCTTGATTGCCCGTTATTCCTTGGACCAAGATCTTGTCTTGGCCGTGTAGTAAGATCGCCACGCTAACGCCCCTCTCCTGCCAGTTCGACGACCCTTTTTGCCGCTGAAGACATTTCCGAGTAGGCAGCGATGCCTTCTTGTTCCAATAAAGCCACGCCTTCTCGTTCGTTGGTACCCACTAAGCGCACCACCAAAGGCACGGGAATACCCTGGGTTTTTCGCACCTGGGCGATCGCCTGCGCGACATCATCGCAGCGGGTAATGCCCCCAAAGATATTGATAAAAATGGCCTTAGGCTTCATTCCCACCAAAACGGCCAGCGCTTGGGCAGTCGGCTCCACTGAGGCGCCGCCGCCAGCGTCCAGGAAGTTGGCAGGACGGCCACCATAGTGCTGAATAGCATCTAACGTAGCCATCGCCATACCCGCCCCATTGGCCATCACCGCGATGTCCCCGTCCAATTCCACATAGGCCAAACCTAACGCGCGCACTTTGAGTTCTAAGGTCGAGCCTTCTTCTACCACCTGAAGTTCAGGATGGCGAAATAGCCCACTATCATCAATGTTGAGTCGCGCGTCGGCCGCCACGAGATGACCGCCCACCACGGCCAATGGGTTGATTTCCACCAATTCCGCATCTTCTTCGCGGTAGATGTCATAAAGCCGCACCAGCAAATCGGCAAATTCTCGCGCTAGGGGCAAGGAAAGCCCCATCGCCTGGGCCACTTCTCGTCCCAGGTAGGGTAGAACTCCCACATCGGGATCCACCAAACGGCGCACAATGAGCGAATCTTCGACATCCTCGATCTCCACGCCCCCGGCCGCGGAAGCCATGATCAAAGGTCGCTTGGCGTTTCGGTCGGTGGTGACCGAAACGTAAAGCTCGCGTTCGATATCGAGTTTGGCCTCCACGTAGAGGCGATCTACTCGATATCCTTTCAAATCCATACCCAAGATAGCATGAGCTTGAGTTCTCGCTTCTTCGGCAGTCGCGGCAAACTTGATTCCTCCGGCTTTACCGCGTCCGCCTACTAAAACTTGAGCCTTTAGGGCAGAGGGTCCAATCTCGGCCACCGCTTCTGCCGCTTGCTGCGGGGTATCTGCTATCCGTCCTGGAGGAACGACAATGCCGCGCTCCTTGAGCCGACCTTTCGCCATATACTCGTATTGTTTCATCGGTCTCCTCCTGCTCTCACCATATTTCCCGGCTTAATAGCTCAATTGCGACATTGGTTCGCGGACCGATTTTACGGAAAGTTTGAAGGCTTCCTTCTCTTCTTGGGTAAAGTCAATCTCCAATATCTTTTCCACGCCATTGCCGCCCAAGATGGCAGGAACTCCTACATAGATGTCGCGTTCGCCATATTCACCGTTGAGATAACTGATAGTCGGCAAAATCCTACGCTCGTCTAGCAACACCGCCTTGACCATTTCCACCAAAGAGGACCCTGGAGCATAGAATGCGGAAATATTCATCAGAGCGAGCACCTCGCCCCCGCCCCCCCGGGTACGCGCCACAATGGCGTCCAGCGTCGCTTTGTCCAATAGCCGCTCCACGGGAATTCCGCCCGCCGAGGAGTATCGAACCAAAGGCACCATGGCATCGCCGTGCCCGCCCATGACAAACGCCGTCACATCTTTTACCGAGACCTTCAAGGCATCGGCCAAGAAGGTGCGAAATCGAGCTGAATCGAGCACTCCAGCCTGCCCCATGACCCGATTGAACGGAAACCCACTCGCTTTTTGAGCCACATAAGCCATAACATCGGCAGGATTAGATAGGACCACGATAACCGCGTTGGGCGACGCCTTGGCTGCCTTTTCGACGACTTGAAAGACAATGTCGGCGTTAATTTTCAGCAAATCGTCACGACTCATGCCCGGCTTGCGGGGCATCCCTGCAGTCACCACGACGACGTCGGAATCGGCGGTGTCGTCGTATTGATTGGATCCGATCACCTTCACAGAAAATCCTTCTACCGGACCGGACTCCCACATATCCAATGCCTTGCCCTGGGGAACGCCTTCGACGACGTCCACCAAGACGACGTCACCGAGTTCCTTTAGGGCCAACAAATGAGCCGTGGCGGCGCCCGTCGCGCCCGCCCCAATCACCGTGATTTTTCGCCGCTTAAACATATCATCCCACCCTCCTAGCTACTCCTTAAGTCGCGGAGAACTCCATACGGTCTACCATGGCCTTCGCGAACGCCGAAGTCGACACCTCGCGCGCCCCCTCCATGAGCCGCGCCAAGTCATAGGTGACCACATGGTCGGCAATCGTCCGTTCGATGGCGGTTTGCACGAGCGAAGCCGCCTCCGACCAATTAAGGTGATCTAACAACATAATTGCCGATAGCATCAAGGAACTGGGGTTCACCTTGTCCAAGTTGGCATATTTTGGCGCCGTTCCATGGGTAGCCTCGAAGACAGCGACCTCATCCGAAATGTTGGATCCCGGTGCCATGCCCACGCCGCCGACCTGAGCCGCCAAGGCATCGGAGAGATAGTCGCCATTTAAATTGGGACAGGCAATCACGTCGAATTCATCAGGACGAAGTAGTACCTGTTGGAAGGTGATGTCGGCAATGCGGTCCTTGAGTACAATCTTTCCTTCGGGAACCTTGCCATCATATTGGTCGTAGACTCGAGCCTCTGAAATGACTTGGTCGGGGAATTCTCGCTCGGCCAAAGCATAACCATAATCGCGAAAGGCTCCTTCGGTAAACTTCATGATGTTCCCCTTGTGCATCAAGGTCACGGAACGGCGCCCATGATCTAAGGCGAATCGAATCGCACGCCGGATCAGCCGTTCGCTGCCCCTCTTGGTGATGGGCTTGATGCCAATTCCTGCGCTGCTATCGATATGCGTGCCCAATTGCTGATTGAGAAAGGCAATAACCTTCTTGGCTTCCGCACTGTCGGCTTGCCACTCAATACCGGCGTAGACGTCTTCCGTATTTTCTCGAAAAATCACCATATCGACCTTTTCAGGACGGCGCATCGGGGAAGGCACCCCGGTAATGTAGCGCACCGGCCGCACACAGGCGTACAAGTCCAACTGCTGGCGAATACTCACGTTTAACGAACGGATGCCACCACCGACAGGCGTGGTCAAGGGACCCTTGAGGCTCACTCGATAGCTTTTCAGGGCCTCCAAGGTAGCCTCCGGTAGCCATTGGCCCGTCGCCTCAAAGGCCTTTTCGCCTGCCAACACTTCTTTCCAGTGAATCTTTCGTCGACCTCCATAGGCCTTCTCTACCGCCTGGTTAACGGCATACGAAGTGGCTCGCCAAAGATCGGGTCCAATCCCATCCCCCTCAATAAAAGGGATAGTCGGCTGGTCAGGAACCACTAATCGACCGTTGTGATATGTAATTTTCTGTTCTTCCAAGCCCTCTCCTCCTCAGCGCATCCAGGATGCGCACATTCAGCATCTCGATCGTGCCTACTTTTTGCCCAGGCCCGCGGAGGCTCCAAGCGGTCGCGTATACTCCATCGGAGGTGGTGCCGACGCTGGAATTACCACCGAGGCTCTCGAGCTTAGGGTCATGCTTTGTCCCTCTTGCTGACTTTGATCGAGCAGGCCTCCGGGTAAACTTAAGGCATCTCTCATGGTGCGGGAGTTGCCGATGGCGGCAATCGTAAACGGCGGATCTTGTTGACTAGAATTAATTAAAATGTAATTGGCGGCTTGGCGGATCTCCGTAGTCGCCGTAATGCGCTGTCCGTTGATGGCAATAGCTTCAGCACCCGCAGCCCGAAGCTCATTGACGACCAGCAGTACTTGAATGTCGTCAATGCGGTAGGCTGGTGGCGCGGCCGCGTTGGCCCAGCGAATAACTAACCCAGGTCCAGATACCGCAATCGTACCGGCCAAGATCTCCTCCTCAATGAATCGCCTTTGGAGCTTTGCCGAGGCCGCCCGTTGGGAAAGCTTTTGTCCCACCTCCTGGTTCAAGTGGGTCACTTCCCGGGTTAGAACATTCTTTTGCTGGTCTGCACTGCGCAACAAATCCACCAACTGGGTGGTGGCTGTGGGTGCGGGCACTACGCGCTGGAGCCGAAACTGCACGGCCGCCATCAGCCCCAGCACCAAAGCCGCAAATCCCACCGCGATCCGATCAGCCCGCACCCCTGCACCCCCTGTTTTGATTATACGCCAACCAATGCCGATGCCAAGAGAGCGCGGAGCGGGGCTCTACTACTCGCCAAGGAGGTTATGAGAGGTTCACCCTAAAACGATCGGGCAGACCATGAATGCGGCTGAGAACCCAAAATGGCAGGCTGCGGGCAGGCTCTTATTTAGGAGATGGTTACGCCGCCACACACCCCGTCATCATTGGTGGTTGGTCTTGCCAGGGCGCTCTCGGGGGACTAATCCTTGGCGAATGGCATAGGCAGCCGCTTGGACGCGATTGCCAAAATGAAGTTTCTGAAGGATATTTCGCAGATGATTTTTGACGGTATTCTCGGCGATGGCCAAGCGACGGGCAATGTCACGGTTACTCGCGCCTTCTCCCACCAGACTTAAGACATCCAGTTCTCGCCGGGTTAAGTGAGTCCTTCGCTGGGAGTCGACCTTTTCTGTAAACATGCGCAACATCTTCATGGTCATCTGGCTGGCGATGAGGCCTTCGATGCCAAGATGCATCCGAATTTGGCGAAGAAATTCCGACGGCTCCATCGTCTTGACCAAATAACCTTGCGCGCCTGCCTGCATGGCCTGCAACAACCGTTCTTGCTCTTCACTCGCCGTTAACACCAGAATGCGAGAAGAGGGCATCCGCTCCTTAATCATTCTAGTGGCCTCGAGCCCCCCCATACCAGGCATGTTAATGTCCATGAGAATGAGATCGGGGCTAAGCGCCTGGGCCATGGCTAAAGCACTCTCGCCATCCTCGGCCTGGGCGATGACCGAGAGGTCGGGCTGTTGATCGAGGATGACTTGCACTGCAGCACGGAATAAGTTGTGGTCATCCACCAACAGAAGTCTTGCCTTTTCGATGCGCTTCACCTCCTCGCTCGACCACGCGCAACCGAATCTCGACCACAGTGCCTCGCCCGCCAGCGCCGGTGGCGATATCTAATTGGGCTCCCACGGATTCCGCGCGTTCTTGCATCACCAGCAAGCCGAAGTGATTGCCCTCGACCACCGTGGTGCTTCGATCCACACCACGACCGTCATCGCCGACCGACACGCACAGGATCTGTCCCCGCTGCCGGGCCTCCACCAAGACATGGCTGGCCTCTGCATGCTTGCGCACGTTCGCTAAAGCCTCTTGTACAATGCGCAATATTTGCACCGACACCCGAGGGTCTTTGGGTTCGACCGTGTGCTGATCGACATGCCAGTCGGCCGCGATACCCGTTTGTCGGCGAAAATCGCTGACTTGGATGGCGATGGCCTGCCATAATCCTTCATGTAGATGGGTGCCAGCTCGTAAATCATAGAGGTTATGGCGTACTTCGCCGTAACAACGCTCCACCAGCTGCCGCGTTTCCATTAATTCGCGCGTCTTAAGGTCGCCCCACACCTCATCCAAGCGATGCAATTTCCATTTGATAACGGCCAAGTCTTGCGCCAGCCCATCATGCATTTCCCGTGCCAAGCGCTCTCGTTCGTTGAGGGCCATCATCGATTCGCGATATCGATTTCGTTCTTTTTCCATTCGTGAAATGACGGCGAAAATGTAGGTAGAAAACGCCCCCGTGGCCATCATGGTCACGGTCACCGCCACCGCACTCACTTCTAACGGCGCCAGTACGTGGCGAAGGTAGTAGTAGCGGACGCTTTCAGCAAACACCATAAACAGCGTAGGTCCCAAGATGGTTAGCCACCGCAAACGCCGAAACCGCGCCCGACCATCCTCTTGCATACGCCTTCTCCTCTCCCCACGGCGCCCACTCAGCTTTGCCAGAATTCCTGCAGGATCTCATCGAGCCGAGTGGGTTGATCCAAAGGGATTAAATGTCCGGCTCTGGGCACCACCGCAAGCCAACTATTTGGCAGTACCCGAGCTGCCAGTTCGGCTTCGGCGGGGGGAGTCCGGTCATCTAACGTGCCCACCACGACCAAGGTCGGCTGCGAGACTTCGGCAAATATGGGCCCATTGTCCGCTTGATAGGTCAACTTCATCGTTTCGATATAGGCGCCAGGAGCCACATCCGCCATCTCTTCGTAGAGATTTTGGCTGACCTCAGCGCTACAAAACTCGGTAAGCACCGCCTTAGCATACCGGCGCGCATACTCAGCCATGCCTACAGCGAAAATCTCCTCAGACTTTTGCGCTGAGATTTTTAAACCGTCACGGAATCCTAAGGTGGTCGAAACCAAAGCCACGGTTGCAATGCGGGGGTCGCCCTCAGCCGCTACCCGTGCCATGATAAACGAACCCAGTGATACTCCGACCAAATGCGTTGGCCGATCTACCATGACCAAGATATCGCGCGCATCCTCCACCAAACCTTCCATACTAGGCGCCATGGAGCGATTGTCGCCAATGCCGCGGGGATCCCAGGTAACCACCGTATACCGCGAGGCCCAACGCGGAGCCACACGGTGAAACAAGAATCGTCCCAAGCCCAAGCTCGCATGACACATCACGGCTTCGGGACCGTCGCCCAAGATGTGAAAGGTTAGTCCCTTCTCGGTTTGCATCACCATGGTCGGTGCTCCGTTCCGATCTAAGCCTTCAGATCTACTGTCCTTTATTATACCATCCCCGGATTCCAGGCAAGCCATCGCAAAGCTTGCTGATAGTCGCTGGGTTTGTCAATATCGAAACTCGGTAGCGGCCTACCCACGATGGTTCGCTCAAAGGTCCCGTAGTCGTCTCGGCCTGAAATGATTCGTGAGAGGCCAACGTCGCCGTGAAGTTCAGATACGAGTTGAATGGCCAAGGGGTACTCGATGAATAACGGATGTCCAGGCTTCCCGTTGTAGGTAGGGCGAAGAATTCTAATCGACGACGGTCTTTTTGTCCAGTGATCCAGGACCGATGCCCCATCTTCCGGGGTCACAAAAGGTTGGTCGACCAAGGTCCAGGCAAGCGTTTGGCACGTTGCCGCTTGCACAGCACCGATTGCCACCCTTAGGCTAGAAGAGAGCCCTCGCTCGGGGTTCCCATTGCGAATAACGTGGATGGTTTTTGACTGCAGCTCGAGGTGGTCCTCGCCCGGTCCCACGACCACCAGCACCTGATCGGCCCACTTTGTTGCCGCCCATACCGCCCGGTGTAGCAAGTTTTCATGCCCGGGCCACGGCAATTTCCCCTTATTTTGGCCCATGCGCGTACCCAATCCCGCGGATAACACCACCGCCACCAAACCTAGCATCGCACTCTCAACCCCTTTTGCACGGCTAAGCAGCAAAGACTAGCGGGGATCATGGTTAACCGCCTGAACGCGAACTTCCGATGCGATCGGGTCGCGACCATATCGTTCGATTAACGTGCGGCGGTCGATGGTTAAAAACACCGGGTGAAGTTGCGTCCAACGTCCCCGAAGCGTCCTCCACCCCCGGCGATGGTACATCGCCATGAGCAGGATCAAATAAATGCGCATGCTCACCTTGCGCCATCCCCGGACGGGAGTGCGCCGAAAGCCAAGACGCTCAGTGGCCTGTCCCGCGTCAAGGACAGTGATCCCCCCAAAACTGGTTACCGCGCGATACCGTTCGTTTTCACTAACGAAGGTGGCCAGATCGGAAAGCGATCGACGAATTAGCTGGTAAGCCTTCAGCATGTGGCTCGGTTCGGTGCTGTATCTCGACAGGATTCCATTGTCAAAGTGGATCTCGCCGAACCATGCCCCAGGCTCCAGCGTGCCTGCCGGAGAGGGGATTCTCGGCCCGTGATATCGAATCCGACCGATCCGAAAAATTGGCATAGAGCCCACCCGCGACGGGATCGGCTCGACCTTCCAGGCCAGCTGAAATCGCGTCTCCCACCACCGCCACGCCACCTTGAGCCACGAGCGTTCTCCTACAAGCTGACTGGCCGTCACGGGCTCTAACGCCATGCGACGCACATTTTGCACGATCAGAGGTAGAGCGCTTACCGTTCGTGAACGGTCCCCACCACCGTCATGCAAGACGACCACGCCACCTGCCGACAAGGCTTGAAACACATAACTGGCGATTTGCTTGGGTGAGTTCTCGGCACGAAAGTCATTGGGGGCCACCGTCCACAGCAACCGCTTTAAGCCCAAACGGCGGCAGGCCCACCAGGTCCAGAGACTATGATGTCCCCAGGGGGGGCGATACCAAAGGATCTCCTGGCCGCTTAGAGCCTTCAACTCGGCCACGCCACGGCGAATACTGGCCATCGTGGCGCGCGGCGTCATGAGATAGGACGAGCGGTGACGCACGCCATGGAGTCCTATCTCGTGCCCCTCCTCAGCGACCATTTTTACCCAATGCGGGTGGGCCTGAGCTCGTTCGACAATCATAAAGAACGTGGCCTTCACTCCCGCCTGCCGTAAGACAGCCAACATCTCAGGTGTGCTGGCGTCTGGTCCGTCGTCAAACGTCAGGGCGACTTGTCGGCTCGCTTCGCTGGCATGAAACGCTCCCCCTTGCACATGATGAAGTAAGAAGTCGGCCAGCGGATAGCTTAACAGCCACAGCCCGAACACGATGACAAGGACACCGGTGATCAACCGAATTCATCTCCTCCATAACGTTCTATGTGGGTGGGTGTAGCTCGGGAGTGTCGGACAACGGCCTCCCGCAAAGGTGTCAGGGGCTCTGGCCCCCTAAGCATGAAGGTTGGCTCGCCTCTCCGATATAGCTGCCAAAACATAACTGGCCACGGTTTGCGCAGCCTCGGGATGCCCCAGCAGGGCGGCCTCTCGAGCCATGGCCTTGAGTCGCCAGGGGCTGGCTAAAAGGTCGCCGACGATTTCTCCCACCTCTTCTTCCCGGTGCGCCCGAATACCAGCTCGGTGCCTTTGCAGAAAGTCGGCATTGGCGTCTTCTTGCCCGGGAATAGGGCGGTAGATGACCACCGGCAGTCCGCGACACAGCGACTCGGTCGTGGTCAACCCGCCAGCCTTGGAGACCAGCATCGACGAGATCGCCATCAATTCGTGTACATTGTTGACATACTCCAAGACCACCACTTGATTTTTGGCCCTCAATTGGTAGGCCTCCGCAATCGCCCGGCGCTGCCCCGCGCGGCCGGCGATGACCACCGTCGCATGATCCGCCGGTGCCCTGTCAATCGCCTCCAACACGGCATGGAACTCATTCTGAGGCATGTAGGCCCCACCCATGAACAACACCACCGGCCTGTCGCCCACGCCTAATTCTTGGCGCACCTTCTGTTCGTCGACGGGCAAACGAAAACGCTGATCCACGGGAATGCCAGAAACAATGATACTCTCTTCCTTTAAGCCACGGTCCTGAAGTGCCAACTTCATGTCCTCGCTGCCAACAAAGTAACGGTCGATTCCAGGATGTATCCACTGCGAGTGCACGCTATAATCAGTCATCACCACAAAATTCGCAACACGAAGCCGGCCCTTGCTCTTCAACGACGAAACCACTCCGGCCGCGGTGGGATAGGTGGATACGATGACTTCGGGAGGGTGCTCCCGAATGGCCTGGTAGAATCGGTTCAATCCCACATGATTCAAAAACTTTTGGGCGTTAGATGTGGGGTCGATACGTTGGGTAGACGTATAAAACCAGCGCCAGAGCCCAGGAGCAAAACGCACACTAGAAAGATAGGCCCAGCGAATAGCGTTGTCTAGACGGGGGTTAACGAAACGATAATAATCCAACAACCCTAACGAAGGGTCGGGATGGCGATGCAGCAATTCCATCGCTACCGCCTTCGCTGCCCTAAGATGACCGTCGCCATATCGAGCGGCCAAAATCAAGATCTGGGGATGCCCAGCCAACGTGGCTTGATGGTGGTCAGGCATAGCGTCGACCGCCTCGATCAACGCATCCATCTCTGCCGCCGATGATCGCCGAGATTGGTCCATGCTTCCCCCCCTAGCCCGTTTCCATAAGATCGCGCAGCCGGACGGCCCCATGCTGTTGGGACCGACGTTACTCGTGGCTAGTCAAACCAATTCCAAAAACAGGCAGACCGAACATCCCTACCATTCCATCCCCGGCCGCGAAAACCTTTATGCTTCACTTATTATACAGAAACAGGGTTCAGTCCAGACCTATGCGATGCGAATTATGGCAATGGGTCCATGATGGTCGATGAAACTGCCTTCGAGAGGGGCTTTGGCGCAGAAAATGGCGAGGTATAGGTTAGTCACCTTTTGACAAGGTTAGGTTGGAGGTGACACCCACGTGAACTTGCCGACCTGCTTAACGGCTTTGGTGACAGGAGCTTTGATGGCCCCCGCCCTTCCTGCTCCCCATCACATCAGCCAAGCCGCCGCCGAGGCCATCGCCCACATGGCAACAAAACATAAGGACCAGGCCATCAGTGCGCGTCCCGTCCGTTTGGGCTACCTCATCGTTCTTCGGGGATCCACGGGATACCGCTTACTTCTGGTTCGCTGGAACGGCACTACGCTCCGCGTAAGATCCTAGCGTGACAAAAGGCCGACCGTCGCGCCACACGAGCTGCACGGAAAGCTCAAACGCGCGCCTTAGCGGGTCGTCGGCCAACACCTTGGCTTTTTCACCTTGAGCCACCACCTTGCCCTGGCGCAAAAGCAACACATGGCTAAACCAGGGCAGGACCTCATCGACCGCATGGGTCACATAGATCACGGTCGGAGGAGTTTTCGAGTCCTCCACCAATCGGGTTAACCCCGTCAAGAGCGCCTCCCGGGCAACCATGTCTAGCGCTGTCGTCGGTTCATCTAAGATGAGGATTTCGGGTTGCGCCAACCATGCGCGTGCCAACACCACCCGCTGGCGCTCGCCTTGAGAGAGCACGGAAAACGCTCGGTGCTCAAGGGTTCCCGCACCGAGACGATCAAGCACCTCGCGCGCACGATCGCGGACTTCAGGCCCAAGCTCCCGGTAAATGCCGATTGAGGCCTCGGCGCCACTCATCACTACTTGGAGGGCAGAGAGCTCCCCGTGATAGCGGGCATACTGCTCCACCAGTCCTACGCTAACCCAGCCGAGCCGCCGACGAAGCTGCCTTAGGTCCGTCTCTCCGAATCGTTCACCCAACACCTCGACTTGACCGTGCGTAGGCCAAAGGTACCCTGTTAAGACATTTAAAAGGGCCGTCTTGCCGGAACCGTTGGGGCCCATAAGAACCCAGTGCTGCCCGGCCGTGACCGTCCATGAAAGCCCATCGAGGATCCGATGTTCCCCACGGACCAGGATGATGTCCCTCAACCTTAGCACCGTTTCCATTCAGCGAATTCCTCCTACCTGCCTAAAATACTGGGGTCGAAAGCGCCTCACTCGTGAACCTCGGCTCTCCCTCCTCATCTTCGGCGCTGCAACAAGGGATAGCGCCCTAGGATACGGTGCCATTCCGTCGTCTGGCGGAATTGGGGAATCACCCGTGAAATGACATCGGGTGAGTCTAACTCGCCCTCACAATCAATCCAAAATCTGAAGGCAAAAGGATGATGCGGTCTCGGACGCGATTCGATTTTGGTCAAGTTGACTTGTGCATCAGAAAAGGGCGAGAGCGCCAATACGAGACTCCCAGGCGTGTTGACCGTGTCAAAGACCAGACTGGTCTTGGCCCGAGTGGCACTTAATCCCGGCCACAGCCGGGGAGGTCGACGTCCCGAGATCAACCAAAACCGCGTCCGATTGTCCGGGTGATCTTGAATG
>JAKAAL010001028.1 GCA_021802375.1 Bacillota bacterium
GACCACGTGGTCCCCGATCGTCTCGCCCGTCCAGCTGGACGGCACGATGATGGGCGCGGTCGAGAGTTTCCCCCAGTGTCGTCCGCCATTATCCGTTCGTAGTATTGCAAAGAGTCCCATGCTGACCAGCAAAATGCCATGCGCTCTATCGAACGTAGGCGACAGTCCGGTTAAATTGAGTCCGACAGTCAGGTTGGCGGATGCGGCGGTCCAGGTTCGTCCCACCGTTGATCGTACGTTCCAAGGTAGCGCCCTCGTTGCCAAGGGGCAAGACGGTAGGTTTTTGCACGACCAGCCAACCAAGCGTGGCGCTGTTGAACGTAACCAAGCTGGCTTCGTTGTGTGGGGTTTGATAGACGCGCGTCCAGCGTTGCCCACCCTCGGTAGTGCGCCATAGTTCTATTCCGATCGGGGCCGCCGTCGGAACTGGAGTCGGCTGAAATTCCACCCAGCCGTCCCGGCGATGGAAAAAATCCACGGCTGGCACCGTTTCATACGGTGTCGCCATACGAACCGAGCGCTGCTGCCAGTGTTGTCCTCCGTCCTCGGTGGTACTGAGCAGAACTTCGCTCCCTCCGGTCGAGGTTTGCGAGGTCTCCGTAGCTACCACCGCAAAACTCCCGGTGACAAAATCCGCTTGGCTGTCGTGTGGAAGGATCACCGGTCCCGCCTGCTCATTAAACGTGACATGGGCCGGGGTCACGTTGGTCCACTGGAGACCGCCATCTACGGTATGCAGAATCTGTCCGCCGAAGAGCGCCTTGGGACGCGCTAAGTGCCAATCCGTGGCCCAACCCACCATAGGGGTTTCCATCTGAAGATTGGAAAGTTCTATGGCCGTAGAACGTAAGTGTGTTGACGCGCGCAGCAGAGAACTCGCCAGAATAGCACCCAAAACCACTTTCCCGTGCCGATCCGTGTCGCGAAACCGATCCCTTGACCACCTCATTTGCTCCCCTGAAGGCGTCTTCGTGACGCCCACGCCTCGACACTCAGTAAAACGCCATACCGACGAGGCTGGTTACGGCTGATAGCCGTTTTCTGAGGCGATCAGTAGCCCTTCGACCGCATAAGTCGCCCAAAAGGCTGATGCTAAGGCAGATTTCTTAGGGGCGTCTCCTGACCCTGCACGCAGCAGGAATGGGGTTTATCCCGGTGAACACGAGAGTGCGATGGGTCGGTTGGTCCTCCTTGAAAAATGCTAAGTAGCTGCGGGCAGCCGATCAGCCAGGACGGACCGCACATTCCAACCTCCCAGCGCAAATAGCCCTTTAAATCACTTGAATTTACGAGTCGGTCGGACCGTCCACGTAGGATAGACGATGGGGGGAGCCAATGGTTGCCGGGCGATTTGTCGGAGGTTTCTACTTAGGACAAACGCTCTTTGCTGATTTTTAGGTAAGTTTACCGCTAACGGCCATCTGTTGGACCTTAACGTCTTTCGGAGATGGCAAGGTTCCTTGGGGAAATCGTTTCAGCCGAGACGCCGTGGGTGCTGAGCCATGCCGAACAAGTGTAGTCGCAATCCGCGTAGCATGCCATCATCCACGGCGCGAGTCAAAGGTGTCTTACGTCAAGGTCTAGATGCTGGTTAAACGTTTAGCGATGGCGCCATGGCCTGAGAAGGTCGCGTACCAATGGTTTTGGGAACTCGGCGCCTCGCTGATCCTCCACATGGTCAATCTCTCAATATGGCGCGGTCGCATCTTCTGTGGTTCGCAGGAAACGGGAAGAAATAAATAGCGTGTAATAGTGCATTTGGGAAGGATATTTCAGAGAAGTGGCGAATTTTATTGAATCGAATTACTGAAACGCTTCACTACGTGTGCGCGAGGCGAGGATGTTATGCAAAAGGGAGCCTACGACGTCAAAATGCGAGACGTGGCCAAAGCGGCCAAAGTATCCTCGACGACGGTATCTTATGTGTTGAATGGTCGGGGGAATATTTCCGAAGCCACTCGCCGTCGGGTGTACGAGGCCGCAGACCGGCTCGGGTACCAGATGAATTCGGCTGGACGGGCCTTGGCGTTGCAACGACCGCAAGCTGTTGGAATGATCATCCCCAGGGCGACGTTTGCTCTGGTGCCCTGGGCTAATGTTCTAGCTGGTGTTACTGACGGATTAAGGGAAGTCGGCTATGATTTGACCCTGCTAGCGTCCGCTGACCTTACGCTTGGCGCGTTAGATGACACGCTGGAAACCTATCGCAATGCGGTGCGGTCTCGGCGAATCGCAGGAATTATTTGTATGGAAAAAGATATTGCCACGGCCTTGCATGCCGACAAAGTCGTCGGCAGCGTACCGATTGTCACGCCAGCAGAATCGCCCGAGGCGGGCGTCGTACACATTGACGGTTTCGAAGGCGGTAGGATGGCTGCTGAACATCTCTTAGAATATGGCCACCGCCGTCTCGCCTTCATCGGCTTCGATAGCGACCTGAGCCGTCGAGTGCGTGACGGCTTTCTTGCAGAGTTGCAAAATCAAAAGTACTCGCTGCATTGGACTATCGAAGAGAGTGAGGCTAGTACGACAGGGGGATACTCGGCGCTTCACCGCCTTTATACCAACGGACATCG
>JAKAAL010001029.1 GCA_021802375.1 Bacillota bacterium
TTAATCGGGTCGCCGCTCGCAAGGTCGGCGAGCCCATCGGGAGTGTGTCGGTAAAAATCCCGGATGGACTCATCGGAGCCGACAATCAACAGTGGCTGACCGCGTCTGAGCGCGCCTCACTCAACCGGTATCCTTTTGATCCCAGCAAAGCTGCTCAATTGCTCCGATCGGTCGGCTTTAAAAAGACCAGCAAGGGTTGGATGATGCCTAACGGCAAGCCGTTCGTGCTCACCTTATATGCTGAGGACTATTCCGACTGGGATGCTGGCTTGCAGGAAATCGCAAGCCAACTCAATTCCTTGGGGGTTAAGACCCAAAGCGACTTCATGAACACCACCGCCTATTACTCCACCACGGACGGTGTGGGCACGGGCAAGTTCCCTGTAGCCAGCCGATGGTGGGGTGGATGGAACCCAGAACCGTTCTACACCTACCAACAAGCCTTCATTTCGGATGATCACAACTTCACGGTGAACAATAGCGGCCAGTTGGTGCCGGGACCCAAGCCGTATGTGGTCGACGCGCCGACCAGCATCAAAGTTCCTAATCTAGGGGTGGTTCATCCGCAGCAGCTCACCATTGCCTTGGAGCAGAACATTTCTTCGGCGATCATGAAGAGCGATGTGTACAAACTGGCTAAAACGTATAATTACTGGCTCCCGGCGATCCCCGTATGGAACCAGCAAGCGGGACGAACGTATTCCACCGCGCACTGGATCTGGCCCAATTTCAAAGCTAATCGGGCGTTGCTTAACCAGTTCACCTATCAAACCCCATTCGTGGTATACCAAATTCTCGGATTGATGCATCCGCGACCGTAGCCCCACACGGCACCCGCTAAGTTGACGTTGGGGAGTGAATGTGCCAGCCACTCCCCACTGTCTTACCAAGGAGGGAGATCTTTGGCCAAGCATCGCACTAGAAAATACACGGCGGATTTGATCGTGTTAATGGGGAAGTTGATGGTGCTATGGAGCATATTTCTGCTGATTTTTGAAGTCACCGACTGGTTTGGTGTCAACAAGCCTTCGTTACGGGCCTTAGATGAGATGGCCATGATCATCACCGCTTTGTTGTTTATTGCCAGCACCCTCGGAGTGCGCTATGCCGTCCGACGAATTGAGCGGCAGCGAACGCCGCCGAGCGAGTCACCCTGTTAGGAGTGAAGTGCCGATGCCGATGAAACTAATCCGACGCCTGGCTGTCTCCATCGTGATGATTTTTGTGGTCGCTTCGCTGACCTTTTTTCTGGTGCGTATGATGCCGGGAAATCCTTATTCGGTCCTATACCATAAACTGGTCATGCAAGGACTTCCGCCGCTTCAGGCAATGGACCAGGTACGGGGCATCATGAATGCGATGCCCAACCAGCCGGCCTACATTCAATACTTCGAATGGCTGCGACAACTCATACACGGAAATCTCGGAACCTCTATCGCAGAAACCGGAGTACCGGTGACTCAACTCATCTTTGATGCCCTGCCGTGGACGCTGGTCACCGTTTCACTAGGACTTTTCATCAGTTTTGTGATAGGGATTGTTCTTGGGGTCATCAGTGCCTCCTATCGAGGCACATGGCTTAGTAATCTCATCGACAACGTGGGTTCTGTGGCCCACGCAATTCCCGTATTCGTGACTGCGGTGGCTTTGCTTTACCTGTTTAACGTCATCTGGCACATCTTCCCGTCCTCCGGGGCCTACGGCATTATGGAGACACCGGGATTCAACTGGCCGTTCATTACCAGCTTCCTTTATCACATTGCCCTTCCCATCGGAACCTATGTGTTGGCCGGCTTTGGTAGTTGGGAACTCGCCATGAAGTCGACCACGGTGATGGTCATGAACGATGATTTCATGATGGCCGCGCGTATTCATGGGTTGCCCCGCGATCGACAGATGAATTATTTAGGCTGGAACTCCATTCTGCCTCTGTTTACCCTGTTTATGCTGAGCCTAGGGGTGATGTTTGGCGGTTCCGTTTTCATCGAAAGCACTTATGCCTTTCCTGGAATCGGCAACCTCCTAGCCACCGCGGTCACCAGCCGTGACTACCCGGTGATGCAAGGATGTTTCATGCTGACCACGGCTACCATCATCATGGCCAATGTGCTTGCCGACTTCTTATATGCTAGCTTGGATCCTCGAATCTCGAACTAATCGACCATTTCGATACCGTGGAAAAGGAGAACTGGGATGACCACCGTTTGGCGTATTTTTACGAAGCGCAAGATGCGTCTCGTAGGCCTTTTCTTACTACTCATGTTTACCGGGATGGCGTTGTTCGGTCCCCTCATTTATCCGCAGGCACCGGCAGTACACCCCAACGAGCTCTACTTGCCGCCTTCGTGGAACCATCTATTAGGTACGGATTACGCGGGACGCAACATCTTACCGCAGATTGTTCTTGGAGCGCGCAACGTCTTGTATGTTGCCGTCATGGCAGCCGTCTTCACCGTCGTCTTGGGAACACTGGTGGGCCTAGCTGCAGGTTATCTGGGTCCCGTGGTCGATGCCGTCTTAATGCGCATCACCGATATGTTCCTGACCATCCCATCCATCGCGCTGATTCTCATTCT
>JAKAAL010001030.1 GCA_021802375.1 Bacillota bacterium
GGAATTTCCTACGATGATTTTATTCGCAAGACACCCGCGAAAAGAGGGTATAAGCATTCGACATCGTGAACGCAAATACCTCTTTTGTGGAGCAATTTTTTTGAGCTGCTATAATTTCGGCATTACGAATGACCCGCAACGGCTCATTTCGCTGCCCCCGCCAAGGCGCCGGAGATAAATATGGCGCGTCGGTTTCCACCAACAACCGATCGGTGGGAACCCTGGCAGCGACTTCACGTAATGCCTGCGCATTTTTAAACGAGATCGGTCCGGCAAACGAAATATAAAAGCCTCGAGAAAGTAGAGCTTCGGCAAATTCCCAGGAACCAGTAAAGCAGTGCAGTACCCCTCTAATGCCTGGCACCTCATCTAAAAGATCTAGGGTATCTCGCTCCGCTTCCCGCGAATGAACAGATACCGGCAAGCCTAATTCGCGAGCCAGCCGCAGTTGTTGCCCAAACGCGGCGCGCTGAGTCTCCATCGGGCTATTCATATAATGGTAATCCAGCCCAATTTCCCCAATGCCCACCACTTTGGGGTCGGAGCTCCATTCTCGTAGTGTCTCCAAATCTGCTGCATCCACTTCTTTTGCATCATGCGGATGCACGCCAATCAGCGCAGAGATTAACTCAAATTGGCTTGCTAATGCAACTGCACGCTCGGACGTTATCATCGAATAGCCCGGAACCACCATCCCAATGCCTTGAGCTCGAGCCCTCTGATATACAGCCTCCCGATCCTTATCAAACGCCTCATCTTGAAGATGGCAGTGACTGTCACAAAGTTGGAGGTTCATTTTACCCGTGCCCCTTCTGCGAGCGGTGATATCGGGGTTACAATGCTCAAATTCCCCTCAGCCGAACCTGCCAGCAACATCCCTTCGCTTAAAATCCCCCGAAGTTTGACGGGTTTCAAATTAGCTACTAACACGACCTGTTTGCCGATTAAATCCGCCGGTTGATAGGTGGCCCTGATCCCCGACACAATGGTGCGTTCCCGCTCCCCGTCGAACACCGTCAGTTTTAACAGCCGATCTGCACCCGATACAATTTCCGCATAGCGGATAGTGCCTACCCGCAAGTCTATTTTTTGAAAATCATCCAACGTAATCCACTCGGGTTCTGCCGCAGCGAGTTCAATGCGGGGAAACAAGGGTTGCCCCCGTCTGACGCGAATCCCCCTGGGAAATCCGCCAAACGCCGCCTCTTGAAATGCCTTCACCGGGTTATCGAGTCCCAGTTGCTGGCGAATTTTTTGCGGGGTTTCCACGAGAAACGGCGTCAACAGCACTGAGAGCACGCGGCAAACCTCCGCCAAATTGTACAACACCGTGTTCAACTGGGGCCGCAGTTCGGGTTTTCGTGCCAAAGCCCAAGGCTGTTGATCTTCAATATATTTGTTGGCCACGCGTACCAACTCGTTAATTGTCTGTAGCGCATCCGAAATTTGCAGATTTTCCATAGCTGATTCTACCGAACGATAAACACGTGCCACTTCGGCTTCTAACACCCCGTTATCTTCCGAAACATCCAACTCCGGGACCACCCCTTCAGTGAACCGTTCAATCATGGCGATAGTGCGACTTAAAAGGTTTCCCAAATCGTTGGCCAAATCCACATTAATACGCAAAATCAATGCATCCTCAGTGTAATTGCCATCGGCACCAAAAGGCACTTCTTTCAGCAGATAATAGCGGACCGCGTCGACCCCGTATTTGTCAATCAGGGTCAAGGGATCAACCACATTGCCGCGAGATTTGGACATTTTGGTATCTCCTAAAAGTACCCAACCATGACCGAAAACGTGCCGGGGTAAGGGTAGTCCTAAGGCCATCAGCATAATGGGCCATATAATCGTGTGAAATCTAACGATTTCTTTGCCCACCAACTGCACATCGGGGGGCCAGGTACGGGAAAATTGCTCCGGATTAGACGTGTACCCAGCAGCAGTCAAATAGTTGGACAAGGCATCGAACCACACATAAATGACGTGGTCGGGATCATCAGGCACCGGGATTCCCCACTTCAATCCGGTCCGCGAAATCGATAAGTCTTCCAAACCGGCTCGCAAAAATGCTAGCATCTCATTTTTCCGCGAAACCGGTTGAATAAAGTGCGGGTGAGTTTCAATGTATTGAATCATGTCCTCTTGATAATGGCTCATCCGGAAAAAATAACTCTCTTGTTGCACCCGCTCTACCGGTCGACCACAGTCAGGACACTTACCATCAACTAATTTAGATTCGGTCCAAAAGGACTCATCCGGCAGGCAGTACCAGCCTTCGTAAACCCCTTTGTAGACATCGCCCTTTTCACGCAGTTGGGAAAAGATTGACTGAACCACCTGATAATGTCGGGACTCTGTAGTGCGAATAAAATCATCGTAGGAAATTCCCAGGCGTGCCCATAGAGGATCTTGAATCCGGCCCACGATTTGATCCACTAATTGTCGCGGAGACATTCCCGCTTTCTCCGCACTCTTGGCAATTTTTTGGCCATGTTCATCGGTTCCGGTTACAAACAATACCGGTTCTCCCAGCAAGCGGTGAAACCGGAGTTGGATGTTTCGGAAGATA
>JAKAAL010001031.1 GCA_021802375.1 Bacillota bacterium
AGAGTGTAGCCAGCAAGCGAGGCCGGGCCAGTCGCCGTAAAGGGCAACGGGTTGAACGGGAATTCGCGAAGCTCACTGGGGGTGCACGGGTGCCCTTGAGCGGAGCCTTGCGGGGCAATCTGTCGAATGATGTGGCGCTGCCGCCGGATTTGGGGAGTTTGAAGGTGGAAGTGAAGTACAGGACATCTGGCCTGTCGACGCTCTATAAGTGGATGCTTGATGACGTGGAAAAGCCTGACGCTGTGGTCGTGAAGGCGCCTAACCAGCCGTTTCTGGTAATCCAGACTTACGATCAATGGGCTGCAGGGCGTGCCGTAGCCGACATTGATTTTCGTGCATTACAAGAAGCTTATCGTTATTTGAAAAAAGCCTTGGGGGAGGAGAAATCATAATGTTAGACGATATCAAACAAGTAGTGGGGGTGGGTGGCGATAATGGCGACTGCCATGCTTATTCCCCTCCTTTTCTCTCTTCCCTAATGGTCCGCTTTCTGCTATACTATGCGTATTCACGTATAGTTTATACGGCAATACGTATTCTGTCAAGGGAGATGACCTGATGCCCCGCCGAAAATTTACGACCACCTTGGATGCGGATCTCCTACACCAATTGAAGATCCGCGCAGCCCAAGAAAATACCGATGTCAGCAAGATTCTCGAACGGTTGATCGCAGATTATCTGCATCACGACGCCCCGTCATCCCTTTGATCCTCGCAGCCTTTAACCGGGAGTGGAGGTCTTGATACGGCCTCCCATACGGCCTCCTGGTTGACACACGCTAACGCCCACTCTAGCCACCGAAGCCGCAAGGTTTGTTCGCAGCGATCACACAAACCCATCGTGTCGATGGACTGCCCCCGCGTAATGACCCACGTCGCGATAGCGGGTTCCTGCGGGTGTAACGTACATCTATCCATGCCTCATCATCCTTTCTTGTACCATGATCCGCCTCACAACAGTCCATCGGTGACCTGACTCGCTGGATTAGCGTCAACCCCCGTCTCTCCCCCGTCAAACAGTGAGAGTTGCTGTTGCCCCCGAAGCCGTTCCGCCCGTTGCAAATTCTTGACTGCCGTCTGAAAATAGGAGGGTTTCAGTTCTCCCCCTGCAAATCGCCGTCCGAGTTTAAGGGCCACATATCCCGTCGATCCAATCCCCGTAAACGGGTCATACACCGTTTCACCCGGTGCGCTAAAGAGTTTGATACAGCGCTCAATCACGCCCAGCTGGAGAGGTGCTAAATGCCGTTCATCGTCCGTGTCCCGCGCCGTTCGCACATTGAGTACATCCGTTTCCCGAATCCCCCCTGGAAATCCCGCACGCTGCCGATACCATACCGGCGATGCCCATTCAATCCATTCCTCTTCGGTAATCCAACCCCCTCCCGGATTATATTTCTTCGAAATTCCCGCACGAATAGGAATAGGGTTTTCTCCTGGTTTGCGAAAGAACACCACATAATCGGCTAATGCCATTCGCATAACCGCGCTATCCGTCGCCAAAGATTTAAAGAGTAATCCGCGTTCTTTATTGCGGGTGGCTTGAATTTGCGGATTCTTTTCTACCGTAACTTCTCCGTGATAGATCCATCCCTCTTCTTGCATCAACGCAATCAAAGCCCCGCGATAATCTTTAATCCCAATCCATCCCTCCCGGCTTTTCATGGCCGTCAATTGCGTCAGATGCATTGCCACAATCCTTCCCGGCATCACAATGCGTCCCAAATGCTCCCGATCCACAAGAAAACGAAATTGAGCCAGCATTTCCTCCACGGATACCACATTCCCCATATCATGCACGCTGTTCGTATAGGCATACATGCCAGGAAAAGGGGGAGAAGTGACCACATGCGCAATCGACTCCGTAGGAATCGCGTCCATGGTTTGGACACTATCCCCTAGCCACACATCCCAATCCGATCCGTGTTGATGATATTCCCCATATTCCATTTCTTCGCGCCGAGTCTGCTCCCCGGATAACGCCACATGCCGCACCAATTCATCCATCATCGCGGTAGCTTGGGCTTCCTTACGCTGAATGTTCGCTACGACGGCCCCTTCCGTTTCCGCTGTCACAAAGACCACCTCCACCGGTTCTTGTTGTCCAAATCGCCAACAGCGGCGAATGGCTTGATAGACTTGTTCATAGGAATTCGAGAGACCCACAAACGCCATCTGATGGCACTGTTGCCAGTTCAACCCAAAGCCTGCAATGGATGGTTTCGTCACCAACACCCGCAATTGTTGAGTCGAAAACGCTTCCAATAAGCGTTCTTTTACTTCCGGATCATCACTCCCCCGAATTTCCCGTGCATCCGGGATGGCACGACATAACGCCTCGCTTTCCGCATTCAAATCACACCACACAATCCATTGCCCCGGCGTCGCATTCACCCGGTCTGCACATCGCTTCACCCGTTCCGGCAAGCTTTGACGCCGTGCCTGTTGTTGTGCCTGCAGTCCCACGGCTACCAAGGGAAACAATTGATCCGCTTCCCATATTTTGGACGCTACGGTATCTTGATGAATCTGCAACGAGGGAAGGACAAATGCCCCATCGTCATAACCCATAT
>JAKAAL010001032.1 GCA_021802375.1 Bacillota bacterium
TTTTCGTGGCATTTACCATCAACTGAAAGCCAACGATTTGACCGAGAGTACCGGTTTCCATTAATCACTGGAAATCCCGCCCTTCAACTTCACCATTACATCATGGTGTTATTTTAGTTATTCACAGAATTTTTTCCAATTTAAACATGGTGTTGTGATAAACTCCATATCGTCTTATCACGAATATTTCATTCCAGGACCGATGTTTCTTGCGTGTTTTTGCTTTTTCTTTCACGCAACGTAAAAGAAACGGTGGTTTAAATGCCCGACTCGGATACGTCTAATGGTGATATTCTCTCGTATGCGCCCCACAGCACTACGTTTAGGAAAAACTCAAACCTTATAAAAACAAAAGAGAATACGAGAAAATCAGGATGCAATACAAACTGCTGTTTGTCCCTCTCTGCGACTTGAATAGCGCATTGTCCAGGACCCGCCTTATAATTAACTGGAGTTCGAAAGGGACTCTTTTAAAGAGAATAGTCAGAGTATTCCAGCGAAAGAAGGAATTTATTATGGGTTCCAAAGTCCTTGCACTACTTCCCGCCATTGGGATTTTGTCGGTTGGGTTGGCGGGGTGTGGGGCGGCATCGTCTAGCCCGACCTCATCGTCGGGACACACCACAGTCATTACTGCCTGGCTGCCCGCACCGTCCCCTGGTGCCCCCAAGATCGAAACCCCATTGCAACTCGCCACGGCATTGTGGAATAAAGAACACCCAAAGCAACCCGTTAAACTTGTCCTCAATCAAGCCATCCCGTTTTCGTCTTTTTTAGCCAAATTGACCACGGCCTTTGTCGCACATAACCCTCCTGATATTGCCTACGGTGCGAGTGGGTGGCCCTTTCCCGAGGCACGCGGAGGATATTTAGCCGCAATTAATCATCTTACACCTTCATGGGTCCAAAGCGTCTATGATCGATCTGTCTATCCCTCGCTCAGAGCTCAGATGCCTGTGATTCACGGCAATATTTATGCCTTACCCACCCAAAGCGGGGGCATAGATGGACTCTGGTATCGCAAGGATTGGTTCCGAGCGAATCACTTGCCGGTCCCCAACACCTGGGCCAGTTTGCTCCATGACGCAAAGTTTTTTGCCCAACCCCAAACTGCGCACAAATATCACCTTGTTGCGCCCTTCATGATTGCCGCCTCTGCCACTCAGCCCATGCAGACTGGCTACGAGGGCCTAGGATTTATCTATGCGGCCGGGGGGCATCTTATCGATCATGGGCGCGTGACCGTAAATTCGCCGGCTACCGTAAAAGCTCTGACCTTTCTTCGGTCGTTGCGTACGCAAGGGTTGTTGCCGCGTGTCGCCTTGACCACCACGGCCACCAGCGGCGTCGCTTTACTCGCCAAAGGAAAATTGCCCATGGCGATCGATGGTACCTGGCAGTATATTGCTCTGCAGCAAGATGCAAATTTGACGAGCGCACAAATGCAAAAAGATTTCGCCTGGATCCCGTTCCCCCGGATGAATAATCATAGTAACAGCATCACCTCAACCACCGGAGCCAATAATTTGATGATTGCCAAGTCTCCCGTGGACACGTTGGCAGCCAAGATTGTCGAGTTATCCCTGTCCCCCACCATTGCCGCCCAAGAATCTCGGGTCGAACATGCGGCAATCGCTAAATACGGCATCACGGCAGCTCCTGCGGTCGAAGTTCCCGATATGCCTAGCGAATTAACCGATATGGTCGGACCGGCGGCCGAAGTCAACTTTGTCAAGACGGTCGTTGCACCTAATCTTGCTCATGCGCGGCAAAGTTTATCGTTTACGTACGGTGCTCCGGTTCAGACCGAAGTAGGCCATCTTATTGACGCGGCAGTTTTTGGATCCGGCAGTCCCGCCGCTGCGGCAGCTAGCGCAGCCACCACAATTGAAAGTCAAACCGGATTGCCCTAAACCGGAACGAAATCACTCGATGCCAGGAGCAAAAATTGTCCGGCTCGCAGACATATTGTAACCTAAAGGAAGTGGTTATCGCGTGGTGAGCATTTCTCGGATCGTGAAACTCCCGTCAACCAAAAAAGCGGTCGCCCATCGGAAAATCAATCCGGGAGTATGGTTTTTGCTTCCGGCAATCATTGTGGTTGGCATATTCATCCTATACCCCTTTTTAGATTCTGTCTGGCTCAGCTTTCAATCCTACGTTTTGCTTGGAGCTCCTCCGCATTTTATTGGGTTGCAAAATTATATCCAAATGATTCAAACAGGAACTCTGTGGACTAGCCTGGAAATTACCGCCGTCTTTGTTCTCGCTAACACGATTGTGCAGGTTATTGGTGGCTTTATTTTCGCATTTTTACTCAATACCAAGGATCTGTGGGGTCAACGGTACTTGCGTAGTATTCTTTTGATACCGCATACGTTAACGGGGGTCGTCGCGTCCGTACTATGGGTACAAATTTTTAGTACGCACTTTGGTATCGCGAATTATGGTTTGTCGTGGTTTCATGTTCCTGCCCAGGACTGGATGCTAAACCATCCGATGTTTGTGGTGGTTGTGGCTAACGCGTGGGTAGGTTTGGGATTTGCTTATTTGCTTCCGATAAATGTCAAG
>JAKAAL010001033.1 GCA_021802375.1 Bacillota bacterium
CCCGTTCAAAAACTGTGGCTACCGATGCCCCTGAAGTGATTACCGCGACGCCAGCGCCGGAAAATCCCACTCTTGAACGGCAGCATTTTACGGAGCGTCCGGAAAGTGTTTCAAGACGAATTTTTTCTCTTCCCGACCATAGGCGGATAATTATCACTTAGGCCAGGGTGAGCGCTTTGGCTCTGATCGCATCCCAACTGGTGGCCACTCTCCGTTGGGTGTTCCGACCAACCATGATCACCAGCATCCCCGCTCCGCCGTTAGCTTAGAGGGCAACGAGGGAACAAACAACGCGTGTAACCGAATCTATCCCTGCTCCCAACGCCACCACCGGGGGCGTGGCCCGAGCTTTAACAGTGCTGTACTCCACGCTCCCTCCACAATGGATACCACCACCATCAGTACCAAAAGAGGAGCAACGTGATCCGATACCCCAAAAGACAGTAGTCCCGGAACGATCCACACGGTGTCAAGAATGAGAGCCACACGGGCACCAGAGGTCAGTTGAGTCCATCCGCGATCAAATGGGGAATGCGATTTGGGGACCACTCGGTGTCTTTCCCAAGCATCGGCCAGATAACTAACCAATCCCGGAGCCATAAGCAACCCCCAGTCGCAACTAATGGTCCGAGCATAGTCCCCTGATTCGACCGTAACCTTGGAGCCGCGCCGCACCCATTTTAGCAACCACGGTTGATCACTATAGTGCCAAACGCGATCCAAGAGATCGGCAAATCTTGCGGGCATTTCCTTTTTTCGCGGACCATTGGCGTCTTCCAATAACAGCCCATAGGCGGTATCGCCACATACGATGAACCCTAAGTGGTCTTCTAAAGGCAGACACCATAACCGCCATGTCATCCAGACTTGGTCCCAGTCGACAACATTGTCCTTTTCATACTGTTTCCGGTTATCAGCCGTAATGAGAATATCCCAAAGGTCCTCCGTTTCCAAGGCGCACTCCCCCCAGCAATCTTGGTGACAATAGTGTATGGCAACTCGGTTAACTCAAGCAAGCCGCAAATATTGCGGCGTGAACGACAGATCTCCTGAAATGCCTGAGCAAATCACTAGAGGACCACGCGTTGCAACTTGACGATGTTTTCGCCTATTTATCATCGGCCACGTGTCGGAATTACAGCCTATTTACCCAAAGTACACCTGTTTTCTGTAGTTTGTTGGTCTCTTGCCCTTGATGGTTTTAGCGTTAGACTATATATCATTGAGGAGGCAACGGACAATGCTCATCGCCCGTATTTTGAGGTATCCAAAATTGTTTTTGCTTGGATGGCTGGTGATTATCGCAATATTTCTCCCCTTTGCCATCCATGTTACCCATGGACTATCCCCATTCGGGTTTGACAATCCTAGAAGTCGCGTAGTGTGGGCTGACAATCAGGCCAACCATGTCACCGGTATATCGCAACAGCCACCACAACTGATCACGGGGTTGAACTGGTCCAAAGCCACGGCTTTGGCGTCCCAAAATCATATCCCCCGAAGGTGGCTGCACCGATTATCGGCAAAACAATTCGTCGTGCTAATTCCTGCTGCCCGTCAGTCCACGACCACACCCTCTGACTTGAAATTTCTGGGACAATTACACGCCAACGGGGGAAAAGTGAAGCCAGCCAGCCAACTGCAGGTGGCCAGCAGAGTCATTAGCGACACCAAGGCTACGTTGGCTAGGAGCAGTCTGGTAGCATTTCCTTTGCTCGTAATCCTGTTGCTTATGGTATTTGGGTCGGTAGCCGCGGCAGCGTTGCCTCTCGTGGTTGCGCTGGCCGGATCCATATTATCCTTAGGAATTGTCGATTTGCTTGAGCATTCAATGACGCTTTCCATCTATCTTACCGACATAGTGAGCTTTTTGGCGCTTGGCGTTGGGGTGGATTACGCCCTTTTTATCAGTAGTCGGTTTCGACAAGAACTGGCCCGTGGGGAGAGCGTAACCCAGGCCGTTGCCACCAGCATGGCACAGGCGGGGCGTTCAGTGGCATTTTCTGGGCTTGCAGTCAGTTTGGCGGTACTCACGTTAGTATTTGGTGGCAACGACTATTGGCGGGGACTTGCGGTTGGCGGAGCTGTCGCTGTGTTAGCCGACCTGTTTGCCACGCACACGCTATTGCCGGCTATCCTGACCATCATGGGGCGTCGCGTAGAATGGGGCCGCATATCATTTCAGCATATGCGTCAGGGCTGGGCCCGGATTTCCTCTTTTGTTAGTCGGCATCCCTACCCCGCTATATTACTAGGGTTAGTCGTATTGTTAGTGCCCGGATATTTTGGCATGCGCCTTCAAATGTCTACGCCAGCCAACCTATCCGTTATGCTGCCCACAACCGACCCGCTTCGCGAGTCGGTTGCCATTCAACAAAACGTGGATGGCAAAGGATCCTTAGCACCGTTAAGTATCGTGCTACAATACCACAGTACCACAGCCCAAATTGCAACGTGGCAAAATGTAGCGACCGTAACCCAGCACTTAAGGCGCCTACCTGATGTGGCAAGGGTTGCTTCGCCCTCACTGTTAGGCCTGTCACCCACCCAATTGGCCACCGTCCTTAAGA
>JAKAAL010000037.1 GCA_021802375.1 Bacillota bacterium
GATCTATCGTGCGTCGTGCATCTTCCGAAATCTCGTGCATCTCGCGTCTACCTCCACATTCGTTTACACCTTGTTAATCATTAACAACTAATAAATTGTATTGAATTAGCAACTTCGTGTAAAGTCATTTTGTGTTGATTCGCTGAAACCATACGCATCCATTTTGATCCATCTATGCGAATTTCCATGAATTTCCCCGATTGGAAGATATGATCTTTGGTGATCCTCGAAAACAATTCCTCGTCCGCGAATTTGGGGCATGACTTGTCGAAGTTTATCAGTTAGTGTAGCGTCGACTCCTTCAACGCCGAATCGTTTTCGTATGAAAACGTACGGGGGAATAAAAAAGCATGAATGCTTTTTGGTGAATCGCATCATTGCGTAGGGCGCCTCCAGCCCGAACCCATCAACTAACCCCGAAGGCAATAATGGAAGGAAGGGAGCCTCTTATACTTAATGGCAATTCGACCATCAACCCTATTGGCTACGGCCGCGTTAGGCGCGTTTATTGCGGTATCGGGTAGCCATGGCGCTGTGCCGCAGACCGTTCCGCTTAAATCCGCCTCGGTCAAGGCCAGCGTGGCGTTTTTAGCGAGTCCTGACAGCTATACGGTGCAACCGGGTAACACCTTAGGTAGTATCGCAGCCGAGTTCCATACTACGGTTGCGGCCTTGGTCTCCCTCAACCATCTAGCAAACCCCAATCTGATTCAGGTGGGTGAAGTGATAACCCTCGGCACCAACACTTCAACTCAAGCCGCGACCGCAACGGCGGGCCCAAGTTTCACTAGTAGTTATGGGAGCTACACGGTGCAACCCGGTAATACCTTGAGCGGAATTGCCGCTCAGTACCACACCACCGTCGCCACCTTGGTGGCCATTAATCACTTGTCCAATCCCAATGCGCTTCAGGTAGGACAAGTTCTTCAGGTAAGCGGAGCTGCGAGCCAGGCACCTGCCTCTGCCCCAACCACAAGTGGATCTTCACGCAGCTACACGGTGCAACCCGGAAACACGCTCGGGCAAATTGCGTCCCAATTCGGGATGTCATGGCAAACGCTCGCGGCGGTTAATCATCTGAGCAATCCCAATGCGCTTCAAGTGGGCCAGGTGCTGTCGATCCCCGCAAGCGGAACCGCGGGTGCATCGGTTCCGGTAGCCAGTGCACCCGTTAGTTTCGGACAAGCTATCCGTCAGACCGCACTGTCTTATCTGGGAGTGCCCTACGTGTGGGGCGGTACTTCCCCGGCCGGTTTCGATTGTTCGGGTCTGGTGCAATACGTGTTTGGGAGAAACGGTGTCAGTATCCCCCGAACGAGTTACGCCCAGTATGCGGCATCGACTAAGATTGCCAAATCGCAGCTGGCGCCGGGAGACCTGGTGTTTTTTAGTGCCAGTGGGCCAGGTGCCTCTCACGTCGGCATTTACATCGGCTCATACCCGCCACTCGGGTACAGCCAAGCCTTTGTGGAAGCGCCAGCCCCAGGTCAAACCGTCATGGTTTCCAACCTTAACAGCACATTTTACACCAACACATACTACGGAGCGGGATATTTCAACCCGTAGGTTGCTACGTTAGAAAGAATGACCCATAACCGATGAAGAGACTAGCCTCGCGTCACATGCTGACGCGAGGCTAGTCTCTTTCTGGCAATCGAGCCTGAATTTGTTGGAATAACAGAGAGGCATCGTGATCGGGGTCAACTTCCACGACTACCTTAGAGTAGCGTTCGTGGGTTAGGACAAATGTTAGACAGCGGTTCGGGTCCTTGAAGTCGTAAAAAATAATACCTTCCGCACTCACAAACGTACCTGCCACCTTAAACCCCGGTAGGTTGGTCCCAATGCGCATTCCCCGATACCAAGAATGTGGTACTGGATCCGCATGGACTTTGGTGATATGGGTGTATGGAATATGAAGCGAACCCGATAACGCGAGCACTTTATCGGCCCAACTCAATTCGATAAACACCGCATCCGCTTCACACTTGACGCGAGCCATACGGTATCACCCTTATTCGAAATAAGTCCCTATTGCTTGCGAAAAGTTCTCGAATCCTCGGTAAACTAGCGTGTGAATACCCAACGCCTCAGCCGGAGGCATGTTGCGTTCGCGGTCGTCAACAAAGAGACAAGCACCCGGTTCCGAGGTGGTGTAAGTTAGAGCCAAACGATAAATCTCCGGGTCCGGTTTGGCCAACCCCACCCGCGCCGAATTGACGACCACATCAAATAAATCTGCGACCTGCAAAACTTCTAACCGTTCTTCCAGGGTGGTATCCGCGTTACTAACCGCGACAATTCGGGGCCGATGGCTCTCTTTCACCTGGCGAGCCCAGTCCACCATGGGACGGATTATCACCCATTCCAATTCTGCCCGTAAGGCATGGAGCACGTCACGTTCCATGTCTAACCGCTTTGCCATCTCCGTGACATAATCTTCGTAGCTCATTTGTCCGGTTTTACACGCGTGCCAGGGCCCATCCTCACCGTAGAAGAGCTCTTCAGCCCCCGGAGCTATTCCGTGATCGGTTTCTAGCCGGGTCCAAAATCTCTTGTCGGGGTCGAGAATTACACCACCAATGTCTAAAAACAACGTGTCGATCTTCACATCCGGCCCCCTAAATCGATTTCAATCCAAGGAATCGTCATTTCATCCAGGCTTTTTCCGCCGTGGCTCCATTGGAGCGCCTTGTCTGGCTTCAACTTCCAGTACCACCCTGACGGCGGCATTAAGACCTGCGGGCCGAGACGTGTCGCATACCGAGTGTCTAGACCCGGGCCAAAATAGCCCGCTTTCATTAACTCTCGCACGTTCATAACCTCTATCGGCACCGGGGCCCACGCCATTAAAAATTCCTGCACTGCCGATAGGTTCTCCACTTCGACAGCGATTCCCGGTCCAACCATCGTAGGCAACTCAGGAAGATCCGGAAATTGATGGCGGAACTCCGCATACGATAGGGTACCTTGCATGGGAATGTGGCCATGATCTGCTGTAATCCATAACCAGGCACCGGGTCGCGTTTGCGATACTATTTCTTCTAGGCAGTGGTCAAGCCAACGCATCTCCGCGACCCATTCCGCTCCGTATGCCCCGCGCTGATGATTGATAGAATCGGGTCCCGACCAGTATACGTAAATAAGGCCCGTCTGTTGCTGGTCCAGTGCCCGTTTGACCACAACGGGAAGGCCGGATGCCACCACGAAGGTATCAATTTGGTCGGCATCGCGGTGCAAAAGATTAGTCAATGGGCCGTTGCGTAACCGATTTTCAATGACCACACGGTAGGGTATTCCGGCCTGGCGTGCCCGTTCGGCGATACTTCCACTTTCTAGCACCAGGGAACCCGGTAGCGGTTCCCGGATCACATCGACCGACTGACCACCAACCTCAATGATGTGCCCCACAACCCCGTGCTGCTCGGGAAAGCTCCCGGTCATCAAACTAGCCAGCGCCACCGGGGTCATCGAGGGAAACACCGTCATCATGGACTCAAGATGCCCGCGCCGGGTGCTTAAGAGACGCTCCAGGGTCGGCATTAGTTGACGTCTTAGCGCTTCCTCCACCTGATGGTATCCAAACCCATCAATGAGCCACACGATAACTTGTTGCGTCGTGTCTTCTCGAGCCCTAGTCGGCAAAGTCATCTCATACCCGGGATTTCCCCCCGCCAAATACAGTGCACTGGGCATCACATCGACAATCGATGGCGTATGCCCGTCCCACCACTTGGGCCCCGTATGTTTGGGCTTGATACTTCCACGCCCTTTCTTGTTCAATTTTCGCGATCCCCGCGACCCGCTCGGTGTAAAGCGACTCCTACAACCCAAACACCACAGCGGGAGCTACACGATGCAAAACAAACAACCGTCGTAAGTAACCTGTTCCAGGACCACGGATCGGATCGTTCGCATCACGCCTCATCGCCTAATACATGCCTAATAATGGACAGGTGCCCCATAAGTTTGCCACAATATCGAAGGAATTTCTACCCAGGATGGAACTTGGGAACTTTATGAGTGGGAGTCACCGCATGGACGCGAATCAATCCCTAAGTCAAGCAATCGTGCAGGACTGGTTTCAGCACGAACCGAAGTTTACCGTGGTATTTCAATCTTTGATATCTCTCTCGAGCGGTCAAGTCGTGGGCTACGAAGTGCTGAGCCGTCCAACCACGGCAGCCGGGCAACTGCTTCCGGTCGAAGAATTTTTTGAAACGGCAACGTCCTTAGGACATGCGGTAGACCTGGACCGGCTCATTGTGGGCAAGGCCATGGGCCTAGCACACGATTTGAACATGAACGTCCCCGTCTTCATCAATTTGCATCCCGACTCGCTTAAAGACCCTTTGGTGCAACAATCCCTGTTGCCGTCACTCGCGTTTCATGTCGTGGTGGAGATCACGGAGCGGGGCAATTGGAGTGGGGAAATCATTGAGCCGTACGTTCACGACTACCAGAAGCTCGGGGGTTCGATTGCCCTAGACGATTTTGGGTCAGGCTACTCGGGCCTGCAAAAGCTGGTTACGGTGCGTCCCAACTATGTGAAGATCGATCGCGGCCTGATCGACGGTTGTGACCAGTCCCCCGTTAAACGTAGTTTGATTTCATCCGTGGAGCACATAGCCAAGTCCTTAGGGTTTGCTCTCATCGCGGAGGGCATTGAGACCTATGACGAGATGGCCACCTGCATGAGGCTTGGGGTGGATATTGGCCAGGGCTTCTATTTCTCACGACCTACGCCATGGGAGGCTCAATCCGCATTGGATCCAGATCTTGCCAAGGACGTGGCCGCCGTTCGTTGCCACGTCGTGTTACCGGACAGGCAAAGGCCCGATGCTGACCCTTTTCGTTCTCAGTTTGCATGGTTGATGGAGCATCTAGGAACGGGACTTGTGGCTCCGAAGGAGCAAATAAGTCTCTTTCTCAATGCCCTGTACAAAATACTGCAGCCCTACTCCCTCAACCTATACGGTATCGGGGCTACCGGCTTTATTCCGCTCGCTAACCGGGGCCACAATGTCCGGCACGAAATTCCCCTCGCGATGCCATCGGTGCTCCGCCAAAGCTACTATGAGGCTAAGCCCCAGATCATCCAACGCTTCTCTGCAGTCTCTTCACTTCTTGGCGAACAATGGGGTCAGTCCTTTCCCATCCCCGAATCTCTTGCTGCCATTCCGATTGGGAGACCGGTGACTGCAATCCTATTGGCCGATTATCTAGGATCCGGACAATGGACCGAAAGCCGCCTCCAGGTGTTACAAGGGCTTTCGGAGCTAATGGGACTTCTCATCGCTCCCACTGCCCTCCAAGCATGACAGGACTGCCCGTGATGCCGCACTCCGGGCCCGTAGGGAGTCGGTCCTGGCCGTCGCCTCTTTAAATGGACTTACCCACCGGCCGTTCGTCCCCCGGAAGGGCACTCCCCAGTAAGTCACCGCCCAGCTCGGCTTACGTCACGGGTGAGGCACTACTCCCCCAATTGTTATCACATTGGAGTGTGAAAAAAACGGGCTGTCTAAACGCGACGGAGGGAATCAATGGCGGATCAGGCTAGTCAGCGTCGACGGGTGGAACTTGGACAAGAAACCGGACGATTGCGTAAGTCAGCTGTCGTTGGTGAATGGTGTCGCCATTGAGTTGTTCTCAGATCACACGAAGCGGCCTTTCTGATAGTCTTCAAAGGCTTGGCGGATTTCCTCGTAGGTGGTCATGACAAAGGGACCATAAGCCACGACGGGCTGGTGGAGTGGCCTTCCAGTCCATATCAAGGCACGAAGAGGAGATTCGGCCTCTATGGTGAGCGTGTCGCCCGCCGTTGACATCCAACATACCGTTCCGGTATCGGCCGGGTGCGCATTAGCCCCCAGGCGACCACTACCCTCCAACAGATACAAAAATCCTTGGTGCTCCGGAGCGATATCCAGCGTGACGGACCGGGATGCCTCCAATAGGATTTCCGCCATCGTGACGGGCACCACGTTATGAGTGGGGGCTTCGAGTCCCGCCATGCGACCGGAATAAAGCCGAATGGTTATGCCGCGGTCATGTTTCACCGGCATGCGGCCATGCGGTAAATCTTGGTAGCTGGGGGCCATTAACTTTTGATCCTTAGGCAGGTTAACCCACAACTGAAGACTGTGGACCAGTTCATCAGGGAGGGGGTCCTCCTGGTGTATCACGCCGTGACCCGCGGTCATCCACTGCACATCTCCTGGGCCCAACACGCCGCCTGTCCCTGTCTTGTTGTCATAATGGCCCATACGACCCGAAATCACATAGGTTACTGTTTCGATGCCTCGATGCGGATGTTCAGCAAAGGTACCTCGCCGAAACCAGTCCTCAGCCATCATTAAAAAGGGATCAAAGTCTTCCCAATGGCCGGGTGGAAGAACTTGTGCCGCCTCATGAATTGCGCTATCGCGGGCGCGCTCGGGCTGCCAGCTGCGTTCGATGTGCCGCTCCATGCCATTCCTTCTTTCTTTTTAGTGGCTGACTTTGGGAACTCTTGCCGGACTGTCTTGAGTTTCGCACCTCCATAATACCCCGGATGTCAATCCAGCCGTGACCCGTGATAGTCGCTACCTGTTCGTGGCTCCAATGGGGGCGATTCACACGGCCTTATTAAAGATCCGTAACAAAGCTGTTCAGTGTGTCATGTTCCGGTAAACGGCGGACTTGAATAAGGTTGACCGACCCGGATTCTCGATGACCAGGTCGATGCTATACGATGCGTGTCGCGTCGGGCGTATTATCAACGATGAATGCGCTCGTGTCCGCCACGTTGGTTGAGAAATAGGTGAGCACTCTTCGCTTCGCACGATGTGCGCTGGTCGAACTGTCTTTGCTGCGCTATTCGAGTCCCTACATCGTCCACCAGCGGGAACACAGTCCGCCCTTTATCCCCGGGGCTGCCATAATGCGCATCATGTCCCCCGGGGACGATGTGGGCCAAATTGCTTGAGGAGTCTCTGTTAAAGGCCTTTTGTCGTGCTGCTTGCCGATGTCGGCGGAGCCGGCGCTACTCCGGGGGGATTTACGGTGACTAAAGTCCCATAGTGTACCGCATGAAATACGGTATCACCGGTTGCAATCGGCAATTCCACGCAACCGAGGCTTTGTGGCAATCCGTAACTTGCTCGGGGAAACGAATGCACCGCGTCTCCTCCATTGAAATAGTTGATCCAATGGACCGGATCGGCATACGGAACCCCGTTGGGATTCTTACCACGCATGACTTGAAAGGTGAGGCGTTCATAAATCGGATACGTGCCGAGATAGGTCGGAGTAGCCGGAATTCCCGTATTTGTCGGTGAGGTGAGCACCAATTTGCCATTGACCCAGAGTTCGAGGGTCTCCGGCAGACTTTCGGTGACCGAGATATAGGTGTAGCCGTCTGGGCTCAGCTTGCCGGCGACTCGGTCCTTTAGGAGAGCCTTCCATACCGCCGGCCCAGCAATTCCATCGACACTCAGTCCGTTGACGCGTTCGAACTGCATAATGGCTCCTTTGGTTACTACCGTCATCGTGCCAGGGGTCCATAGGGCTTGTAAACTCTGGGGAAGGTTCGGGTACTTCCATCGGAAGCTCCCGGCAGGCGGGTTGTCGATCAGCGACACCTGGTACCCGAGGTTGCTCGAATTAGCCGCCGGATTTGTCGCCTGCCAACTGACCGGCAAATACCCCTCCTCGGCCAAAAGCTGTTGAAGCCTCAAGACCGACCCGGGCATCGTGGTCCAGGTGAGTTGCACCGCATGCGCCAGATAGGATCCGGTTTGGGCTTCGGGACCCGACCGTCCTCCGGGAATGGTCAACGCCACTAACGCCCCGGGGCCGAACCCGATCGAGGTGTTCGGTGTAAATGTATAGGTCCTGGAGTTGACCTCCTTCCAAGCACCCGAAGCAGATGGAGAAAGAATCCACCCCTTCCAATCCGGTTTCTTCAAAGGTTGACTAAAGGTTACCGTTAAGGTTCCATTCGAGGCGATATCGGCCCGCGGAGAAGCCAGAACCTGAACATAGGGGATCGCGGTCCATGAGACCTGTTGAACGGATCCGGCTGATTCCCACGGGGTAGCATTGGCAGTAAGGGCAACCAACCCGGACTGCCCCGGTCTCGCCTCTGCCAAGGGGAGTGTGACACGGGTAGATGGCTTAGACAAGCGTACAGTGCTGGTGTGGCCTAGTGCAGTATAGGTCACTTTGCTCACCGGCGCCCGAAACGCCACGACCATGTTTGCATTAAGCAAGCGACTGACATGAGTGCTGGCAACCGCAGGGTCTTTTGGCACCACTACAGGAACCGTGACGGTAGCGGTTTCTCCAGGAATCCAAGCCAGTATAGGGGAGCCGGTCACAGCTATGTGCGCCCGGCCCGAAGTTCCGGCCGGCACTGTCGAGGCAGGCTCCAGGCGATTTCCCTTCATCAACAACGGGACCGAATGGTTCCCATAGCTGAATGTCGCGTGGGAAATTTTAGCGTCCAGTCCGCTGAGGTGGACTTGGACCAAGCCGATACGACTGGAGGCTAGCGCGAGGCGTGGACTCATTCGCCAAAGCACCAGCGCCAGCGCAACCAGGACTATTCCCGCACCGATAATCCACCGCTTAGTGAAGGCCTTACTTCGATGACTTCTGAGTGGCATCGGTTGGCCGGAAACACTCATATGGTCCCCTTCTTTCTCTTCATCGGATTCCATGGCTCTATAGCACAAACGTCCGCGTCCTCGACAAAGTTACCAATTCAGGAATATTTATTAAAGAATACCGAACCTAGACAGATCCCTTCGAAAGTAATTATCTCGCAATTGGAAAGTTTTGTCACTCTGTGTTGACAATTTATCAGATATGCAGCTCACCCTGGGCACTGACACGTGTCCCGTGGGGGTCATCCCGTATGGGGCGCATCGGTCGCATGCCGTGGAAGGCGGCCACTGGTAGCTGTCCTGCGCAGCCGAGAATCCCGCTGTCGCCCTGCCCAGGAAAACGGTCCCCGCCACCATAGAGCGCATCGCCGAGGATTTGCGGCATCTCTCGGCGGAACCACCCACCGAGCGGGCGCTCGGTGGGGATCGCGGGGTCGCCAAGCCGTTGATGACCTCTGACGGGCACACCTTTGATCTCCAGCCGGTGCACAAGGCACGCATCCAAAAGACCCGAAGACAGCGAAAAAAACGGCAACGGCGGGCAAGCCGCCGCAAAAAGGGCTCCCGCAATCAAAAGACAGCCTATCGCAAAGCGGCCCGCTATCAGCAGGATGAGGCCCACGTGGTCAGGAGTATGCGCACCAGACGAGCCATGCTCTCGTGGCCCACGCGAAGTACGATCTGTTCCGAAAATATAGGAGGGCCTTAAAGTGCCCCCGGGGCATAGCAAAGCACCCCATAGGGACAGACGAGAAAAATTACCGAGCGATCGGCGCCAACGTGACCTGGTAGCCGAGATCGGTTAAGCGTTTGATGGCGCGCCGTTTGACGGCTTCGGTGTCGCGCCGGTCAAAATAGTCCACCCCCAGATCCACATACGGCTCGCCCCGGTCCAGCACAATCCAGACCCGCTGGCAAATGGAATGGGCCACGGCAAGCGCAGCGCGTTTCGGCCCGAGACGTGGGAGCAGCCGTCGATACTGAGCCCCCAGATAGGTAGATTGGGTGCGACCGGCCCCGCGGGGCCGCCTCCACCAGCGCGCTCCGTAACGCCCGATTCCCCGGGGTGGTGCGGCCCGACAGACGTTTGCCGCCCGTCGTCTTATTGCCCGGGGCGACCCCGGTCCACTTGGCCAGCGCGGCGGCACTGCGAAACGGCTCGACGGTGGAGCCGATCTCCGCTAAAATGACATCCGCCACCCGTCCTTGGACGCCCGGAATACTTTCGATCAAGGTACGGGCCGCCTCAAAAGGATGGGTGCGTCGAGCAATCTCGTGGTCTGCACTCAGAATCAATGCCTCCAGATCCGACAGATGCCGGAGTTGCTGGGTCAGCATCCAGCGCTGGTGATCGCCCACCAAGCCCGTGAGGGCTTGCGCTAACAATTCGGCCGAGGCCCGAATCCGGCGATCGGCGAGGGCGGTCAACGCGGTGAGGTCCGTTTCGCCGTGCGCCAGGGCCGTTAACATGGCCCGGCCGGAGACGCCGAGCACATCGGAGAGGACGCTTCCCAATTTAATGTTCCCACCCTCGAGGACCTTTTGAATGCGGTTGACTTCCCGTGCCCGTTCCTCGATGAGACTGCGTCGATACCGCACGGCTTCCCGTAGTTCGCGCTGGGACTGGTCCGGAATAAAGCTGGGCACGACGAGGCCAAAAGCCAAGAGTTCGGCCAGCCATTGGGAATCCTTGACGTCGGTTTTCTTCCCACGCTGCGGTTTGGTATGGCTCGGATTAATGAGCCACACCACCACCGTATCCTCCAACAGATTGTACACCGGCTTCCAATACGATCCGGTGGATTCCAGACACACATGGGTAATGCCCTCTGCCACCAACCACGCCCGCAGGGCGTGGAGGTCGTCCGTGAACGTGCGAAACGTCCGCGTTTCATGGCGCAGTGGGGTGAGTTGGTCGGGGGCCTGATGACGGATGGTGACCACCGCCGTGTCCTTGTGAATGTCGATCCCCGCGCCATGATAGACTTCGACTTGCATCGGGGGGGCTCCTTTCTACGTGTCTCGCCGTTCTTGGGCGGAGAACGAGGATTCTGTTCCGCGTGCGTGGCCAAGCCAGCAACAATGCGAGATGCCCAAGACGCTCCAGGTCAAACTGTGTCGCGGATGCGTGATCCCACAGAAGGGACAACCGTCGCGAGAAAGCGCCAGGGGGACTTCGACGTCCGCGACCCAAAACCCTCCATTTTCATGCTGCGGGGTGCCGCATGAGCGGCATGGGGAACTGTGTGGCAGCATAACAGGAATGAGCGACGGGGCGTTTCGTCCCATCGCTCATGGGTCTTCGGCGTGCGCCGCGGATCGTTCGAGACCAAAATGAACGTGCTATGGCGAGTGTCTTCGGCTCCCACCTGATCGGCGTTGACAGATCCGCGAGTCACCGTCACCCTCCAGGCCAGGCGTCATGCTCATTAGGGGTGGCCCCCTGGGTGACTTTGCCCACGTAACTCCACACGGATTTCTTGACGCCTTTACTTTCCTGCCAGGCCTTCCGAGCATCTGCTTCGCAAGAAAACCGTGCCTTCCCTAACCGAGCAATGGCCCGGTCCAGAGTCGCCGCATCCTGGGTTTGCCGGGCTTGGGCTCGATCCGCGGCCGTGGCCTCTAGCGCCGAAGAATGCACGACGATCAGACGCACAGGATGCTCCTTTAGCTGACCCGAGACTTCCGTGACCCGACACAGCCGCTCCGGTTCGGTCGGACAAGGTTTCGACCGTGTCCTGGTCGTCAGCCTTGTGCGCCGCGGCCTTGGTCGCCTGTTCGAGCCCAAACGTATTCGGCAGTCGCGATACGAAGCGGATCCCCCCTCGCACAGTTCCGTTCCGTGATCGTCTCATAACTCACCAGCTTTGAGTCCGCCACGAAGACCACCTGTCCCGCGCCTCTTGAGAGAGGCCCCAACTTTGGCCCACGATGGCGTCCCGCGTCCACTGACCGTCATCCATATTGCCGTCACAGAGGTCCATCTCGACCGGGATGCCATCCGGCCGCGCGACAACCCCGGCGACCAATTGCTTGCATTCCGGATGCCCATCTTTGTTGAACCCGTGCTTGGAAATGAACCCGACGGTTTGTCCAGGTACTGTCCGTATAAGGTGATGCAGGTGGTGTCAAAGTGGGCCGTGGTCGTCGCGGGCAATGCCAACCGCTCGATCGCCTGTTCGCTCAGGAGCGCATATGTGTTGCCGACTTGACATTCAAAGAACTTTACGAGAGCCCGTCCGATGGCCTCATCATTGAAGTGGTGGGCCGTGTATCCAGCCCCAAATAAGACTTCGCAGTCGAGATGGTGTAGAACTCTTCTAATCGATAGAGGGCCATCGGATCGACCATCACACCGATGATGAGGGCCAGAATCCGAATCCCCGGCGACACGCGGCATTGTTTTGGATCCCAGGGAACAGGTCGACCAACCCGATGCGTTCCGCCATGTCGGCGGCCGCCACCGCAAATCCCATCCGGTAGCTTTGCAAAAATTTGGGCACCGCGTACGCGGCGCGACTCGGACCTGTCATTATCTCCATGCCCGTTCTATTCTAGATCCGCTACCGATTTTCCTTTGCATTGCCACCCTGCGACAAAAAAATTCTTATTGGTGAGAATATCGTGTTCCGGAATGGGATCCGCGGAGAATGTTGGCGTAACCCATCGGTAGGATACATGAGGTCAGGTACCCCATTCAGGGGTGCGAAATGCAGGATTATTATCGTATGCAATTTGGGATCACGGATTGTGACGAAAATTACCGGTCCGATTTTAACTTTGGTATTTGCCAAACTAATAGCCTGGAAGACTTAATCCATCGCCTTAGACATTGCGAATCCGATCTTTAAGCTCTTGAGGCGCGCATACTCGTTCTGCTATCAAAAGCGCCCGTGCCGTGGGAATACCATCCCAAACGTTCCAATTGAGCACGGCGACCAGGTGACCCCCATCCAAATAGTATAAAACCCCCTCTTGGCCTGGTACCACTCAGTCTGCGATGACCGTGTGCCGCATGTTTATGTCGCCAATTGCCTCGTAGACCCAGTCAAAGAGATCCGAGTAATAAAACGGCATGTAGTGATAAGGTAGGCGGGCTCCAGCCATATTACTCTCCACCAGGCGTCCCTGGGACCAAGGCCTGATCTTCGTGCACCGAGATGTGACTCGCTCCCGCAATACGTGCAACGTCCCTCGCGGCAAAAATCCATTCCCTTGGTCTGACCGTAGCGATCTACCGAAATCCCTCTCGCTGTCGATACCAGTCCGAGCGAGCGCCCTAAATCGTCAGGAAATTTCATCGACCGCCCTGAGGTTTGCGGTGTGCGGCAACCGAAACATGACGACCGTGCCCTGTCCCTTCCGACTTGAAATGTCCATGG
>JAKAAL010001034.1 GCA_021802375.1 Bacillota bacterium
GATCTTCAATACAGAAATTACTTTGTTGAACAAATTATATTAACAATATAATTTAAGGGCCATGGACGGCTTAACCAAATTGGCAAGGACACTTGGGTGTGAGACAATTTATCCCACCAGACTCGCTGCCTGGATAAGGTTGTTCGTCTCACACTGCATATTCGTTGGGAGTGTTTACATGATTACCATAGACCTCAACGGCAAGATCGCCGTGATCACCGGAGCTAGTCGCGGTATTGGCCATAGCATCATGCTTGCACTTGATGAAGCGGGCGCCACCTGCGTTGGTGTAGCCCGCAGCCAGCCACCGACAACGGGCAACGATAGGCCGCGATTCTTTGCTGCTGATATGAATTCCGAAGACGATGTGGATCGGTTGCTCACGTTTGTCTCAGATTCTTTCGGACAATTGGATATCCTAATCAATTGTGCGGGTTTTAACATTAGAGAGCCTTTTGAGGAAATTACCACGGAACACTTTGACAGCATTTTGACCACCAATCTTCGCGGTCCCTTTTTAATGATGAAGAAGTTCGCTCCGCTACTCAAGGCCAGTCAGGGCAGCATTGTCAACATTACATCAATGGCGTCGCACGTCGGCAACCCTTATCAGGGTGCCTATGCTGCATCCAAGGGCGGTCTGGCATTAATGACCAAAGTTGCCGCAACCGAATTAGGTCAGTACAATGTGCGGGTGAACGCGGTCAGTCCTGGATACATTGAGACGCCCCTGACCGAGCCGTTATGGGCTGATGAAAATTTTCGGAACCGCATTGTCACCCATACGGCATTGAGGCGCCTCGGGTTACCCGAAGAGATTGCAGGCGTGGTGACGTTTCTGGTGTCCCCCCTGGCACGGTTCATTAGCGGGGAGGTCATTGTGGCAGACGGGGGATATTTGAGTGGCGATCCCGTATTAATTCCTTTCAGCACACCTGCAGAATAACTAATCAGCGAAAACCATTGCGACGCGGATTTCCTATTGCACGTGATCTCTCAAAGCCCCCGCTCCGAATCATCGGGGCGAGGGCTTAGGCGATGGGGTCAATCTTACTGTCCAGAGGTGGCGGCTAAGACTGCGTCCAAATCTGTTTCTTCCTGGTCGATATCTTTGCCGGTCGGATCCCAGTGGATAGCCAGGGTCACCAACAAACCAATCAACGGCACCATGCCAATCAACAGCAGGGTGTGTTCGAGCCCAAAGATCGCCAGCACAATCGGGAAGAAATAAAATCCGAATATACTGCCGACGCGAATGACGCCTTGGGTAAAGCCCGCACCGACCCCGCGGATAGCAGTGGGGTACGAGAGCGCTCCCATGCTCATGCCGGTGGAGCCTTGGCCCATGGAATGGGCGGTGATAAACAACGCCACAAAGAGCCCCATCACCAAAGCGGGCAGCACATGACCCAGCAACCCGATTGCCAACAGCGCGACCAGCACGCCGAGATACCCGATAATCGCCAGCTTGCGAATGCCGACTTTTTGGGTCACCTTGACATTGATGCCCCCTCCGAGTATGCCAAATAAGTTAAACACCGCCGATCCTAAAATCGCAAACAGAAATTTCTTGCCGAAAATCAACAGACTGATCGTGGGGAGATAGAAGCCCACCGCGAAATATTCCATGCTTTGGGTAAAGCCAATCACAGCGGCCAACGTCGTGCGCGCCCGATAGTGCCGGGAAAAGAGTTGGGCATATTCCTTGAGGGATGTCATTTGGGCGCGCACCGTCTGCCGCTCAGCCCCGTCGGCGACGACCGCATCGACGCCATAGGCGTCCCGCAGAACCCGGGCAGCACCTTGTAAATCCCCTTTGCTGGCCGCCCACATGGGGCTCTCATCCATGTAACGGTACCGCAGAGCCAAGACAATCACCGCGGGCACCGCGCCGAGACCCACCGCCCAGCGCCATAAATCGGCACCCGCTCCGAGAAAGTAAATCGGAATGATGATGATGAAGCCGGTGGCCGCCGCCGTATACCACATGACTTGCCACATTTGGACGGACCGCCCTTTGCGTTGGGTCCCGGTGTACTCGGCAACGAAACTCAGCGCCGCGGGAAAATCCAACCCCACCCCGACTCCCATAAAGAAGCGAAATATCAGCAGCACCAGTAGATCCGGCGCAAAGGCGGCCGCAATGGCTGATACCACGAAAAAAACTAAATCCAGCATGAACATTTTCAGCCGACCCACACGATCGACGTAATAGCCGCCGATAAAGGCGGCGATCAAAGCCCCAAACGCCATCGTGGCCGTCAAACTCCCCAGTTGGACGGCGCTGAGGTGAAACTGCGCCTTTAACTGCACTGCCCCGATGCCCAGACTGGTGAAGTCGTAGGCATCAATGAATGTGCCGCCTAAGGCGATGAGGATAATCATCCAACTCCGATGGGTTACAATCGCCCCCGAGTTGACCAGGTTAAAGACATCTTCTTTGCTGCGGATGACTACTTGATTGGCCACCCGTCGTCCCTCCTTTGATGGGGGTGCTCCAGTCACAGGCCGATGGACACAAATTTCCAATCCAGATAATCCTCGAGGCCCTGATGGCCTCCTTCG
>JAKAAL010001035.1 GCA_021802375.1 Bacillota bacterium
ACGAGACACTCCCCTATCGTCCTATGCTCCGGTATCTCAATCCCGCCTGTTCTGCCTCAACCGGGTCCCAACTATTTCTTCCATCAATGACAATGCCTCGCGGCAACTTCGATGCGATAACGTTAAGCGGCATTTCCTGGAAAACGCTCCACTCTGTCACCAAAATTAAGGCATCGGCCTCAATTAAGGCGTCCTCTGGAGAATCGGCGTAGCGAATGGCGAGATCCGGACGTTGCCGCTGGAGGTTTTCCATGGCAACCGGATCGTAGGCCGTAACGCGCGTCCCTAGCCGCAGCAATTCTTCGATGATGCCAATCGCAGGCGCGTCGCGGATGTCGTCGGTGTTAGGTTTAAATGCGATACCCCATACGGCTATCCTCCTACCCTTGATCGGCTTCAATTCTTCTTGTAGCCGTTTTACAATCAAAGATCTTTGGTCCTGGTTTATCTCCCGGGTCGCCTCTAAAAGCCGTGGACGATAACTGTATTCCTCTGCGGTAAGGATTAGCGCTGAAAGATCTTTCCCAAAACAGCTTCCGCCCCACCCAATTCCAGCCTTCAAAAATTCTGTTCCGATACGCGAATCCAAGCCGATTCCGTGCATCACGTCGACGACATTTGCCCCCACCCGCTCGGAAATGTTAGCCATTTCATTGGCAAACGAAATTTTCATGGACAAGAATGCATTAGCCGCATACTTAATCATTTCGGCAGAGATCCGGTCTGTCACATAGACTGGTGTCGATGCTTTGGGCGCTGGATCGCTTTTTTCAAACGGCGCCCTGAATGATTTTTGAATGATGGGTGCATATAATGCTTTTAACTGATCAATAGCCCAGGGCTCGTCCGCCCCCAACACGATCCGATCCGGGTACAGGGTGTCGTAAATAGCCGAACCTTCCCTCAAAAACTCGGGGTTGGACGCGACCGCATACCAGTCGGCAGCGGGAAGGTGGCCGTGGACCTCTCGAAATCCATCTTGAATCCAGACCTCCACCAGATTAGCCGAACCAATCGGCACGGTCGCTTTATTGACAATAACTTGTCGCCTTTTCCCAGTCATCCCGCTACCGATCGCCATGGATACCTGGCGAACATATTGCAAATCCGCATCTCCGTCGGCTAGCGGGGGCGTCCCCACCGCAATAAAGATGACGTCAGCATCTTCTAAGGAATCCCCTGCTTGTTCCATCACGTTGAGTCGACCCTGGTCGAACACTCGATCCAGTAAGGGTTCAAGACCCTCTTCATAAATGGGTGACCGTCGACGCTTAAGGAGATCAATTTTCTCCCGGGACACTTCAATCAGAGTCACCTGATGGCCCAAATCTGCCAGCACCACACCTGTCACCAGACCGACATAGCCAGCTCCAAATACGGATACATTCATTCGGATGTTCCTCCTCGTAGTGTCCGGTAAAATTCTACGGTCTGGCGTGCGATAGCTTCTTGCGAAAAATTGGTGGCCACCCGTTCTAATCCTCGTTTCCGGTATTTTTCGCGGTCCTCTGGGCTATTGCGTAAGCGCCGGATCGCACCCTGAAGCCCTATAACGTCTCCCTCTTGAAAAACCATGCCCGCTTCGCCGATCACACGGGGAATCTCTCCACTATTTGAGCCCACTGTGATCGTCCCGCAAGCCATGGCTTCCGTTAAGACGCGTCCAAACTGTTCTTTCCAGCGCGTTGTAGTCCGAGATGGGAGCACGAGTACATCCATAAGATTCATCACATCATTCATTTTTTCCGAAGCTACCCACGACCATAGAATTGTCTGGGGGCCGACACCGGATCCTTCCACCCATCGTTTTACGTTCTCGCTGAATGGTCCTGTGCCGACGATCAACAACGCCATCTCTGGATCCGAACCCAGTAGGCCCTCCATAGCATTTAAAAGGTCGGCAATCCCTTTCTCTTCTATCACGCGCCCAACATATCCCACCACAAATTTTTGCCGAATTCCATACCTATCTCTCAAGTCGTGTCGATCGCGTGGACCAAAAATACCCAAGTCGGTGCCAAACTGTGGGATCACAGCGATCGCTTTGGTAAATCCTTTTCGACGTATGATATCCGCCGCTTCTTGATTGCCCGCAATCCCTCCTGTCGTGCCACGAAACACCAATTGCTCCAATTTTGAAAAGGGCCATGGATAATTTTTATCAAGGTTCTGCCATGTAAAAAACAGGCTCGGAATCCGCATACGAGTCGCTAACCTCACCGCTTGGCCCGTCACGACACTATAATGCTCCTCGTCAATGTGGATGAGGTCCGGTTTAAACGCAGAGACGGCATCCTTCAATTGGGGGTACCAGTGAAAGTGATTATGTCCATTCAAGGCAATCTTTTGCTTAAAAATGGGATAGTCGAGGTCATTGACGGAATCGGGTTCAAACTGAAGATTTCCCCAATGGTTCGGAACCACCAGTCCCATCTCTAGGTCATGATAGCGGTTTAAATAAGCTAACTTGGTTCGATAAGACGCCGTTACACAGGCCTTCGAAATCATCAAAACGCGCATCCTACACCCCTTTACCTGTGTCCCAAAGATCCTACCGGTTATCA
>JAKAAL010001036.1 GCA_021802375.1 Bacillota bacterium
AGTCTGCAGGGGGATACCTTCCTACGCTTTCCTATCGAGAAACAGACACAACACCGTAGGGCAGAAACCCCAGTAAACTCACGTGATGATGAGGCCCATCGAGAAATTAATCCTTTTTTTGCTTAACCTGACAGCATTGGCCTCGGGGCTTGGCCGTATTGGCGAGTTTCCCTTGTCGGAAGAAAATTTGGCGTATCCCTAATGAGGTGTTTAAGATATACTAGGACCAAGAAATATAGTCCACCATGGCGGACACACCCTACCGATCTTTCCGCGCGATACCAGGGCCGGGAAAATGGCTTCGCTAGGTGTGGGTCGACTCCGGGGCTAAAGGGAGATGCGGACATGTTAGCGGGCGTAATGGTGCTATGGTTCCTTTTAACGGCTTTGTCCGTCATTTACGTGGCGATCGATATTCGTACGACGCCCGAAGACCCCGTGATGAAATGGGGTTTTGTGATTATTACCGCCTTTATTGGCCCCCTCGGTGCCTTCCTCTATCTACTCGGGTGTCGCGAGCCTCTCCCCGGAACGCACGCAGAGTATGTTCGCGTGATGTGGCGTCAAGTCTTAGGGTCGACGCTTCACTGTGTGGCCGGGGACGGCCTGGGCATTGCGGTCGCCGCTGTCATCACAAGTTATGGGCATTTTCCCTTATATGGGGATTTAATGGCGGAATATGTCCTGGGATTTCTCTTGGGCTGGACGGTATTTCAAGCGCTATTCATGCGGGGCATGGTCGGCGGGTCCTACCAGCGTGCCTTGCGGACGACTTTTATTCCCGAGCTCTATTCGATGAATGGCGTCATGGCCGGTATGGGAGGGCTTATGATTGTTCTCATGAGCCATGTGCCAGGTGTCCATCATCCCTGGACACCCCAGTTTTGGTTTGTCATGTCGATGAGTTTGCTGACGGGATTAGTGGTGGCCTACCCGATTAACTGGTGGCTTGTCAGCCACGGCCTCAAGCATGGGATGATGACCGCCCCCACCCCTGATCGACCTATCCCGGTCGCGGCGGGACTTGCCTTAGCGGGCGCGGCGCTGAAACGGACCACCGCCCAGCACCCAGATGACTCCCCAGACCATACAGCGTCCACGAACCACCCCGGAACGCATGCCCTAGATACGATGCCGATGCGCCAGGGCTCCATCGTACCACGGTGGGAATTGCCTCGAATGGGCGTCTTGACCTTTGCCACTTTATTAATAGGCATTGGCTTGGGCGCGCAATTTGGAAACCTATTCATGCGGTAACGGTACAGTGCCTAGTCTCGTAATCTCTACTGCTCACCGATACTAATATATCATACTTCAGCAGATGACTCCTATCCTCGGGATATCCTTTGATTGAGGCAACCGGCAAGGGGGATAGAACCTCGGCCTGTCGAGTTTGTCGGCAATCCCTTGCCACAAAAAGGAAAAGGAGCCGGCATTTGGGACGGCCCGCGGAATAATCTCCGGTGTTTTCCCTTTTACAAGCTTTTTCCGGGGTGTGAAGGGCTGGAGTTCTTGTGCAGGAGTCACAACACACCCGTTCCACGGGTGGCTTGAATTGGGCCCGATAAAGGCCTGGTGCTGGCTGCGCCTCAAGGCGTGATTTCGCCGGCCTCTTCTCTGGCTACCCCTCAGGGGTTTATTGACTGGCCTGGTCCTCGATGATATCCGCTTCTTCTTGTTGCGCGATATCCTGGCTGATGACATCCGTGTTGACGTCTACCGTACTCCCGTAATACCCCCGCGCCCTGGCTTCCTTTGTGGACACCGATCGCAGACCATGCAGGCCCTTTTGCCTTGGAGGTAGCCCATAAACTCCGATACACTGCACTGCGGGGAAATTTTCCCGTAGATAGGTACGTGATCCCGACGGATGCTGCCTTTCACCCCTTCCCCATTCTGAGACTCACAGAGCGTTCTCAATATTGCCCTGATTTCCTTCCGAACCCCTTTGCAGAAAGCTTTTCGACGATATTTCGGGATGAATACGATAGGATCACGGCCATCCCCACGGGTGTGGGACAGACTATCAGCACCCACGGGTATCGTCCTCCTTTGCTGGAAAATGGGCTGGCGAAACCATTTCTCCGTATAGCAACAGAGGACTTTTCCCTCATGCCCCACGGATTCTCCTACTCCGTTCTCCCACGCATCGCGTGGGGCTTAATGTGAGAGTTATGTTGAATAAATTGAACGAAATGATCACATTACTAAAATGAACACTCAACAGGAGGTTAGCATGAAGACATTGACGGCTACAGAGATTCGGCACAAATTTGGCGAAGTGGTTGAGGAAATCAAATCAGAACCGGTATGGGTGGAGAAAAGCGGACGCCCGGTGGCAGTTATCTTATCCTATGAGGACTTTCAACGGTTCGAAGAATTAAAGGACGCTTGGAAGCTTTTGAGTGCAGAAGACACCGCTTCTTGGATTGCGGAGCGCATGCATGAAACTCCTCCTGAGTAAGGTCGCCCGCGATTTTTTAGAGACCTTACCTCCCAAGCACTTTCGCCAAGTGGTCACAACAATTTTTCACCTCCTATCCGAGCCGTATCCCCATGACTCC
>JAKAAL010001037.1 GCA_021802375.1 Bacillota bacterium
CCGGACCAAGACGGTCCAACACCCGATGTAGGGTCGTAATATCTGTCCAATTCCGGCTTCCGCATAATAAGACCTTTTGGGCCATCGGCCATGTTCCTCCCTGTGTCTTTAAAGCGGCTCTTTTTCGCGCCTTATCCTGCCTTCGCCGGGGTTGCCAAGCCACGTAAGAAGGTTGGGGCGCCGGGTAAGGGCAATCCCTTCAAAAGGGGATTCGACAGTGGAAACCGGATTCCTGCTGTACCGAAAGCCCACTCGCTTGCGCGAGACACTGACGATGTTCAGGCTCTAGCGGCCGACGGCCACCCCACGGGGGAAATGGCATGCTGAAGCGCAACTGGCACTTTTCGGGTTTCCCTTCTTTGGCATCAACGGACAGGTTTACCAAATTTTTTCTTGACCTGTGGGATCACTCTGGATATGATGTTTTACTGTATTAACCATTACGTTACAGCCTACTGGAATGAATATGCGGTACGATGTTTAGTACCCAATTAGTCCGTAGTGCTCTTTCTAGTGAAAGGGGTTTTATCTATCGTGTTGAGTCGAACTAGCCGAGCGCTCATGGCTGGCGTTCTAGGGTTTGGTCTGGTGGGAGCGTCTGCTGCCACGTTTGCGGCATCCGCCCCGGCACCGACCGTGTTTACCGTCTTAGTTGGTGGGAGCAGTGCACGGGGGAACATTTCCTCCTACAATTATTACCCTGATGTGGTGACCATCGACGCTGGCGACAAGGTTCAGTGGGTCGAGGGTCTAGGGGTTCATACGGTGATGATTGGACCGATTGGCGCCAAGCTTCCGCCGCAGGGATCGCCACCTGCGCTGAAACCCGCCGGAGGTTCCGTATTTAACGGCAGCACCGTGGAGAGTTCGGGTATCATGCTGCCGGGGCAAACCTACACCTTGCAGTTTACCAAGCCCGGAGTATATCGCTACCAGTGCGGAGTGCATCCGGACATGGTCGGGACGGTCGTGGTCCAACCTGCTGGTGCAGCGCTTCCGTTTACGCCAGCTCAGGCGGTTAAGGCAAGCCTCGGACAAATGCAACTGGATCTGAATAGTGGGGAAGCAGCGAAGGCTCAGGCCTTGGCCGCGGTGCGCACCACGCCGGGCCCGAAGGGCACCGTGGTCTATCACGTCTGGACCGATCTGCCCTCCCCCACCCAGTGGACGGTACCCCTAACCACCAGTGCTGGAGCGGCGGTCGGTTCCGCGGTGTTTTCTCTAGGCGCAAAGGCGGGCATGTCCGTGTCGGTATCTTTGACTGGCCATCCCCAAAGTCGATACAGCGCCGACATCCAGCTCGGAGCCAGCTCGGCCGAAGGACGCGTGGTGCATCCCTTGGCGGCCATCAAAACCAATGCCAAAGGGGTCGGCGTAAGCAACACCACCCTGGCTAAGGTCGCCACTATCCCCGGGAACATCTGGTTTGTTGATGTCAAATCCGGTAACCAGGTGGTGGCCAGCGCTCAGGTTAACTACCCGCAGTTTGGTTCCTTGCGCTATTGGCCCGGGGTGCTCAAGATTCAGGCAGGCGATAGCGTCAAGTGGACGCAAAACGACTTTCACGAAGCCCACACCGTCACCATTTTGGCCCCCGGTCAAAGTGCTGCTCAGGCGGAGAAATTCATCGCTCTCCCGAAGGGCGGCAATGTCATCAACGGTCCAGGATTCAGCAATTCCGGCCTGCTATGGAAGGGTATGAGCTACCAACTGACCTTTAACAAGCCAGGAACCTATCATTACTTGTGCTTGCTGCACTACACCCTAGGCATGGTCGGGACGATCATCGTCCAGCCAAAGGCTTAGTCAGTCAAGGGCGTAAGTCAGGCAGAAACCGCCGTGGGGTGGGCGCGAAAGCGCACCGCACGGCGGTTTCATGATTAGGCCAGGGGATCGTCCGCCACGCAAATCCCGTTCGCCATCCGAACGAGGGACTGAGGGGCAACCCTTTCATGAGACCTCTGGGCCTCGGGCGCCGTTGTGATTATAAACCAATTGTGGTAGGATTGAATCGTTGTCGTTCTCGGGTTTTGGGCGTTCGCCGAGGGGTCTGGCTTCGGGCTAAACATCCGCGGTTTTCGACGTCCGAATTCGGAGTGGGGGGATTTGAGCCCACTCTTTTCGCTTCAGAAGGGCCGACTGAGGTTTTTAGTCTAACGAGGAGGTTGTCCCATGAATGCCGAGTTGCTAAGCGCATTGGAGGATTTGGAGCGCGAAAAAGGCATTGACAAAGAAGTGCTCTTTCAGGCCATTGAATCTGCTTTGATTTCGGCTTATCGTCGGAATTTTAGGTCAGTCCAAAACGTGCGAGTTGGCATTGATCGGCAGTCCGGGCAGACCCAGGTATTTGCACAAAAAGTGGTTAGCACGGAGGTCAAGGACGATCGGTTGGAAATGTCGGAAGAGGAAGCACGATTAGTGCGACCCGGCGCTGCCCCTGGTGATGTGATTGAGACGGTGGTGACGCCCAGAAACTTTGGCCGAATTGCCGCTCAAACGGCAAAGCAGGTCATTGTGCAGCGGATTCGCGAGGCCGAACGGGGTTTAATTTACGAAGAATAT
>JAKAAL010001038.1 GCA_021802375.1 Bacillota bacterium
CCGTCCGGCTCCCCAAACACCCGCTTAAACGCGAAGTCATTGGTCAGATTCATATACCGCTTCTCCATGCCGACTCACCCCTCACCTACCCTAGCAGAAAGGTATTACCCGAACACGGTAGAATTGGGCCTGGACATCATCGCTTCCAGGAGCCGGCTCGCAGGGGAACATACCGCCCGATCGGGTGTCGCCCGCGACGGGCAGCGCTAACGATGGGGCGTGCCTCAACATGGTGGGGGAAAACTTAGCTGCCCAGATATTAGAAGACGTGGATCCCAGGGTTGAAAACACCGTCCTTCCGTTAGGCTAAGGATGCGCTAGGATGCGCCAATCAACCGAAGGAAAGATGGATGAAGCGTAGTGGTGTGACAATCTACGAACCTCACGGTAAAACTCAGTGGTCCACTTCAAATCTCGCTTTCGACCTGCCCACGGATGACCTATATACTCGGCATTAAAGATCTGATACTGGCACCGATCAGGTTTGAGTGCCACAGCCCTCTTGATCAAGGAGTACGTTTCAATTCTTTAGTGCCGAATATATAGCACGCCGCCTGGGTGCGCTGCCTGCCCGAAACTTTTTCGGAGTTATGGCAAAATGTCTTCCTGAGATGCACGGAGCAGGCCGCGAGCGGGCCGCACCAGTCCTTCGGCGTGACCACGGTGGAAATGATCAAGATTTCATTTGGAACGTTGGCACGGTTAGTCGACCAAGATGCTGACCAATAGTTGACGTAGTAGCAACGAAATAGCAACCTAATAGTGCGGGTTTGCGATGATTTCATCGAGAAAATTAGGGAAACTCGCTCGACAGTCCATAGATGATAGCTATGTTCTGCGTATTCCTCACAGCCCCAGCAGTACATAACGCTAAAAACCCATAATATACTTGCTTTAATCCTTTTCCATTCAATTAGTAATAACAAAAAATGCATAGGAGCCCAAGCAAACGATCATGTTCAGAGAACTAGCGTTCCCCTATGGTTCTCCAAAGGTGATTAGGTATTAACGACGTATACTGCGCGCGGGTCGAATTTAATGGTTTGGTACCAACGCCGTGCGTGTCTCAACACCTTGCTGCATAATAGTTTTCCACCACGATGGCATTCTTCCAAAAAACGCAATCTATAACCCGTGCGCAGTATACAGTATTAGTTTTCACGACCTGGCAAATCCCACGGTAAAAGCGTCCCCTCAACGGCCAGGAACCTCGGGTGGCTCTGCTCCAGGGCGTGAATCTAGCGATTCGATTATCGAACGGCTGAGTCCAGTCACCTCTGCTACAAAGGATACCGACACCCCTCTAGCCAACATTCCTCGAGCAATGGCCCTGGCTTTGGCCTGCTCACCGGATGCAAACCCTTCTTTGACCCCGTCTTCGTAGCCTTCCTTGCGATACTGATAGATATCCCGCAGGATCAGATCGCGGTCATTGTACCGCTTCCAGGTCGCGAAATCTTGACTCGCCGCCTCCCATACCGCCAAAGTCTCCTGCAATACCAGATCGGTCTTTGCCGCATCCTCCAACGCCTTTACCCACCCTTCTTGGTCGCTCGCATTCAACATCAAGAGCCACTTGCCTAAGTCGTCCCGCGCTGTGCTCCTGACATCTCTGACCGTGGCCCGAAATTTGGGTAACTCGAGCCAGTGAATTTCCAAGTCCTCGGTCCATCGAAAACGTTCGTGATCCTCAGTGACATGATACGACGTGTGAAACCGGTTTGTCGACCCGATGGCAGTAAAATTCAGCAACTGAATCGCGATGCAGGGCGAAAGTATGTCGTAGCCTTGCCCTCGCCGCGTTTGTTGGTCGAACATGCGGCTCCAGTATAATAAGGTACGCTCTCGGAGCGCGCCTTGAGGGGTCGTCTGCATCTCAATATTTATCCGCTGACCTTGGTCCGAGCGTACGAGGAGATCCAAACGCACCGTCTTGCCGAGCGCACTGTCTGGCGCAATTTCCGCGTTCTCAACCTCCACTTGAGCCATCGGAAAGGCGGGGCGTACGATGGCGTTAATCAACGCCTTCAATCCTCGGGAGCCGTCCGGCTCCCCAAACACCCGCTTAAACGCGAAGTCATTGGTCAGATTCATATACCGCTTCTCCATGCCGACTCACCCCTCACCACCCTAGCAGAAAGGTGTTACCCGAACACGGTAGAATTGCCCTGGACATCAGCGCCTCCGTGGTCTGCTCGCAGGGGAACGTACCGCCTAATAGGACGTCGCCCACGAAAAGCCGGGCTAACGATGAGGCGTGCCTCAACATCGTAGGGGGAAAACTTAGCGGCTCGGGTATTAGAAGGTGCAGATCCCGGGGACCGAAAACGCCGTCCTGCGGTTAGGTTTAGAATGCGCCAATCAACCGAAAGAACAGATGGATGAAGCGTAGTGGTGTGACAATCTACGAACCTCACGGTAAAACTCAGTGGTCCACTTCAACTCTCGCTTTCGACCGGCCCACGGATGACCTAGCACGCCGCCTGGGTGCGCTGCCTGCTCGAAACTTTTCCGGAGTTATGGCAAAATGTCTTCCTGAGATGCACGGAGCAGGCCG
>JAKAAL010001039.1 GCA_021802375.1 Bacillota bacterium
TGACCGGAGAATCGAGGACCTTTCCGCCTCGTTAGTAGTTATCCACATGGCGTTCGAAGCTTGCATCGCAAAAAGCTCATGGAGCGGGACTCTTGACGATGTCGAATTTCTAGCACGCATTTTTGACCTTCGCACTTTACCCTCGACGGATAGTCGGTTCGACGACGCTGCAGGCGATATATGGCAACACCGGGTTAACAACTCAGACTGGCCGGACGACTGGGTATACGAAGATCAGCGCCTGGATTTGTTACACTGCAACCCAGAACTTTTTCTGCGATTCCTCAGCGAGATACTCCACCCCGTAGTTCGTCAGGACCGAAACGAAACTATAAAACTTGTCGGCCATTTCAACGAGCAACTTCAGCACGACGGCTGGAAATTCGTTGAAGATGAAAAAATTGCAGGACGCCCACGTTTTGTAGCGCATCGACTACCCATTGCAAGCGAGCGCTCGGTGACTCGGGCACGTGCAGTAGCGGAAGCGTTGGGCGCCGGTTGGATGGAAAAGGAAATTGAGCGTTTGGAGAACGCAGTGGACCGCGATCCAGCCTTAGCCATCGGTACTGCCAAAGAACTTGTCGAAACATGCTGTAAAAGCATTCTTACAAAGCTTAATGTTGATTTCTCTCCAAAAGCAGACCTACCAGAGCTCACAAAACTTCTTGCTAAAGAACTGAAGCTCGTACCGGAAGGAATCTCGCAGGAAGCTAAGGGGGCGGACACAATCCGCCTAATCCTTAGGAACCTCACGGCTCTTACTCAATACATCGCCGAACTTCGCGGACTCTACGGTTCAGGTCATGGTCGCGACGGCAAATATCGGGGCTTGGAACCGCGCCATGCCAGACTCGCGGTGGGCGGAGCGGTAACATTCATTGACTTCGTCACCGACACTTACCATCAGCGTTCCAGTCGGCATACAGAAGCAAGTGACAAGTCATGAACTGGCGGAAGTGATCTCGGGATATTTACTGCCCTGATTTATTCACAGGACTAATGAACCTCAGCAACATAATCTGGTTTCGGTCGCGACTTGGCAAAAGCAAATGTGGGGGATCGTTTCCCGGCGATCTCGGGACGTTGTTTGGTCGCTTGATCGACGCACGGTATCCGTCACCACGGCGTCACCAAGAGCCGATGGATGCGGTCCAGTCGGAGCGACACGGTAGACGGTCCGTCGGGGGAGAGCGGTGATAGCTCCTGATTATAGACTATCGTAGCGACGTAATGGACGGGTGCACGCGGGATTTTCGGTCCCCGATTCGCCGACAATACGCACCCTTTCGCATCAAACTTGTGGGCCTTCCATCCTGGAGGTGACGGATCATGCACATTCGGGCCGGATAGCGATTTACCATAATTGTTCGACATCTTTTGGTTGCTTGGGTGGTAACGACCTGTTCATCCGCTATAATGTGGGAAAGGAGGGATAGGCGATGGTGACCCGCGAAGAGTTGAAACATCTCATCGATGGCGTGCCCGATGAAGCGTTGCCTTTCATTCAGGACACCTTAAAGCGCTGGACGCCCGAGCGTGCGTCTGCGGCGGCTCGTTTAATCGCACGCCTATCCGAGGGCTATGACTTCGGATTGCATGGCGAACGGCCTTATCAGAAACGCGATGACCTCTATGACCGTTGAGTTTGTCGATACCAATGTCCTCGTATACGCTCACAATCGGTGCGATGACCGCCGTCACCCGATCGCCCGGAATCTCCTCACGCGACTGACCGAAGATGGAACCGGTGCGGTCAGTATTCAGGTGCTGCAAGAATGGGTCAATGTCGTGACGCGGCGCGTGCCTATCCCGTTGACGCTGGACGAAACCGCACGGGTCATTCAGGATTTCGACACCGCCGGATGGCGGATTATCTCCCCTCACGTGGACCACGTCATTGAGGCGTTGGCGATGATGCAACGCTCGCAGTTGTCGTGGTGGGACGCCTTAATTGTCATAGCAGCTCAAGTGGCCGGGGCATCGGTTTTGTGGACCGAGGATCTGAATCATGGACAGAAGTTCGGGCCTGTCACGATTCAGAACCCGTTTCACCATTGAGCCGACGGGTGAAACGACGCCGTAAGGAATCTTTGGGCGGCGAGCATGCGTTAAGGGCGCTCAGCGCTTAGCCGTTATGAGCAATAAAGGAGAGTGAACGTGGCGAAATTATATGTTGTTCGGCATGCCCAAGTCCACGTCGACTTCGGGGTCCCATCTTCCGAATGGGTGATTTCCGAGGACGGAATCCGGGCAACCAGGGACTGGGTGTTGGCGGAGCCTTGGAGTGAAGTCCGCCATATTTACCACAGCCCAGAACCCAAAGCAGTGGCCACGGCCCGTATAATTGGTAACTTAACAGGAATTCAGACCACCGTAGTGGATGCCCTTCACGAGTTGCGCATACCCACGATAAATCCTCATGACGAGTTTGTCCGTCGTGTGGGAATATATCTCGCCGGCTTCCCTGATCCAGAATTTGAAGATTGGGATAGGGCGACGAATCGAATCGTGGATGCCGTTCAGACCATTATCCGTCTCGCGAACGTCATTCGTC
>JAKAAL010001040.1 GCA_021802375.1 Bacillota bacterium
ATTAATCCAGGAGCTCTTGGCCTATGATATCTGGCTTTTTGCTTCACCCGTTTATTGGTATGGATTTTCTGGACTCATGAAGAATTTCATTGACCGATGGTCGGAAGTCATGCGTCGACACGACCTGGCATTTAGTGAACAAATCGGCCAAAAACTTGCGGCACTAACCCTCGTCGGCGGTGATCAGCCCCACCTCAAGGCGCTGGCACTAATCCAGCAATTTTACTGGATTTGCGACTATATGCGAATGCCATTCGTCGGCTACGCGCTGGGGGAAGCCAACCGTCCGGGTGAGATTGAGAACGATCCGCGCGCACGAGCGACAGCCCACACCTTACACCAGACCCTTAGTGCCCTCCACAAGAGGTAAACAGACTGACACCAATGCGATATGCTAAAGATACTCAAGCAAAATATGGTCCCCGGGGGAGGAACGCACATCGTGGCTTACGAAGACCAAGTCAAAAAACTTACCCCACTCCAGTTCCAAGTTACACAACAGAGCGCCACCGAAAGACCCTTTCAAAACGAGTATTGGGACACCTTTGAGGAGGGTATCTATGTGGATGTGGTCTCTGGGGTTCCTCTATTTTCCTCACACGATAAATATGATGCGGGATGCGGGTGGCCGAGCTTTACGCAGCCATTAGATCCAAATCAGGTACAGGAGATTCAAGACTTCAGTCATGGCATGAAGCGTATCGAAGTCCGAAGCCGTGAGGCCAATTCCCATCTGGGACATGTCTTTAACGATGGTCCCAAAGCGTCCGGTGGCCTCCGCTATTGCATGAATTCCGCCTCTTTGCGTTTCATTCCTAAGGATGAACTCGAACGCGAAGGTTATGGGCAGTACCGGAATCTCTTTAAGGCTTGACTATCTGTCTTAGGATCTCCCACGAGACGACATAGTTCCCATCAAGACCTGAGGTTAGTGGGTTATGGCGCCAGCACGGTCGGGCTCGGGCCACACCCCCGTGGTGGTGGAGCAAGATTTCGCCACGACCACCTTTCTGATCAATATGGCCGCCATCGTCGAGGAAGACGCGCAGGCTGAAACCAATGAGCGCCTCGGTCAATCCCTGCGTGCCTACAAAGACCCGCAATGCCGGATTAATCGGACCATCAAAAATCGACTGATTGGATCCATACCGGAACCCGATGGCGACCAACGAGACCGGGCTTCAATGCGTCGTTCATCAGATTCAGCGAGCTTTCATCCCCGTTCGGCGCGGCCGTAAGGCCCTGCCTTACCCATGCAAAATCGCCAATAAGACCGCGCAAAATCGACTCCGCAGTCTCAAAAATTCTGCCCATTGCATCCTCGTCGGCATACCGGCGTTGCGTGACGAACGTCTGTGCGCCCTGTCGGTTGCCTGGTGTCTGCGTCATAGAGTCTTTGGGTCGGTTGGGCAAATACTGGCGCTGCGGGCACTGACAGCCATGAAAAAACCGGGTTGAAGTAGACCAAGGCGAATCACCGGACCCGCATGACTCAGAGCAACGGCAGGTTATAGGCTGGCGACTTAAAGACCACGATATCGTCGCGCCGGATGATACGCCAGTTAGTGTGTGCGAGCAGGGTACTTCCCTGGGGAATCGTCGACTCCAGTCGGTCGCTCCGCATCGTCCACAATTTTAGGCCGTTATGCCAAGGAAATACCTGCTCCTCGGGCACGGAATCGAGGTGTTACCAGCCCATCCTTCACCTCCTGTCGCGCAGCCCGCTCGCTTCAACACCAGAAACTACGACCATTCTTTAAGATATATATAGATCCGATTCTCGCGCAGGAATCCCCTTACGGGACAATCACCCCGAAGCTACCGTTCGAAACTTCCCGGGGTGTCATCGATACCATGAAAGACGCCTTCGTCCGCGGGATAGCAACCCCTGAACGACTAGTTCGGTTTACCCCAGCCCATGCCCATCCTCACGCTCGGAGATCCTCATGTGGCTGTGTCACGAAGTGCCGGTGCCGCATCAGCACTGCGCCATGGTGCCCGTCACCACCGAGCAGTGTACCACCCAGCAAGAGTGGCGGTGCAACCATAGCTCGGATCCCGTGTCCTCCTGCAGGCGTTGCGTCCTGCGGCGTGTACACTGGGGGCCAGAAAGGGGGAGACGGTGTGAAGGGATGGCGTCGCGGGCTCCAAGAGCGGGGCGATTTATGGGTTGAATTCGCGATGTTTATGCCGGTGGGCGTCATCGTGTGTCAAGGCCGACGCTGTTCCCCAACGGCGGCTTGACCGCACCGGACTCCACCACACTCACCCCGAAAGTGATCCCGGCCCCATCGCCGATGACGGGCTGGGTGTTGCTCGCGACCGCCCACGGGGTCAAGCAGACCGAACTGGTGTTGTTGCCCCACGCGACTGCCACCAGCGCCGGGACCCCGATCCCCATTCCGGGCACCGCGTTCACCGCGCCGTAACACCCTCCCCTCCACGAAAACACGATCAGCGGTACCTGCCCGGGGTCGTGTTTTCGTTTTTTCATGACGGCACGCCTCGTTCTGAACAAAGCGAACTTTTTGCATGGACCGATTGCATTACGAT
>JAKAAL010001041.1 GCA_021802375.1 Bacillota bacterium
TCGATATCGGCACCCAAGAAACGGAAATCACACTGAAAACCACAGCCAAGGTAGGAGACATAGTTTGTGGGCCTCCACGGCGATCGAGCCATCGTTTGGGGTACGTCATTGCTACCGGGCGGACGAAAAAAGTCGTTACCAGGATTTTGTCCGAGCAGACTAAGAAAATTCGAATCGAGGTTAATTCTAATGTCGCCCATGATATTGAATGAGGCCGTTACTAGCATAGACGATTTAGTTGGCAACACCCCTTTAATAGAAGTTTCTATAACTGGTGCTGGAAAACCCATCATTTTCTACTTAAAGCTCGAGATGTTTAATCCGGGTGGTAGCGTTAAAGACCGTGCAGCTCAATACATTATTAGGCAAGCCGAAAAACACGGGATGTTGCATGATTCTAGTGTGTTGGTTGAAGGGAGCTCCGGCAATTTCGGCTTAGCCCTTTCTCTTTTTGGACATGCCCGGGGTTATTCTGTAAAAATTATGGTCGACCCACGCACACCAAAGAGGACAGTAGATATGATCCGAGCTTATGGAGCTGAGGCGATTCTTATCGAACAGCCGGACCATCTAGGTAAATTCCAAATTCCGCGGATGAAGGCGGCAATGTCGGTCACAACAGTGGATCCTGAAGCTTACATGCCATACCAGTGGGGGAATCCTTGGAACCCAGAATGTCATGAACTATTCACCGGCCCGGAAATATGGAATGAATTAGGGCACGTTGACTGCCTAGTGGCGGCGGTCAGCACGTCAGGTCATCTCGTCGGAACAGCACGCTATATGAAACGACAAAACCGTGACTGCTCCGTGGTTGCAGTTGATGGCCAAGGAAGTGTTGCCCTAGGTGGCGAGCGGGGTCATCACGTTATTACGGGATTGGGATCTTCATGGGTTCCGGAAAACCTTGACATCGATTTGATTGATGAGGCCTACTGGGTCGCCGATGTCGACGGCATTTCTATGTGTCACTGGATCGCCAAACATATAGGATTGCTGGTTGGGGGTTCTGCGGGTTGTGTGGCTTTTATCTGTGCAAAAAAAGCATTGCAATCATATGGCTCCGTGGTGGTTGGGATTGTGGCCGATGGAGGAGAGCGATATTTGGACAGCGTGTACGACATGGATTGGTTGCAGCAAAATCAAATCCAGTGTTGGGGAGACATTAATACCATGATTCATCGACTCTCTTACTACACAGGTGTGAAACCGGTTATAACCAACACCTATCGAGAATTACTGTCTTAGTACAAATAGGAGGGGGTGTTCAATTACGAACGAAGACTCGTTATTCCCATGGATAGGGGTTCTTGGAGGCATGGGACCGGTTTCTACCGTAAATTTCTTTGACGCTGTCCTTCGAGAGCAACACGGAGCCGTTAATCGTGATCAGGATTACCTAAACGTGATTGTATCATGCGCTTCATGGCTACCCTCGCCATCGCGATGTTTCTACTCTGGGGACAACCCAGCACCAGCGATACGCCAAGAGTTGTTGCGCCTCTATCAGTTTGGGGCAAGAGTGCTCGTCGTCGCTTGCAATACTGCCCATATTTATTTCTCCGAGTTCCAAGAAGATCTTCCACCCGACTTGGTATTAATAGATATCATCGATGAAGTGGTCAAATCAGTAATTCGGCGGAGGATAAAGCGAGTGGGTTTATTGGGTAGCCAGGCCACCATTGAGTCCAAAGTATATGAAACAATCTTGAAACAATGGTCAGTGGAGTGTATTACGTTGCCGTCCTCTAAAAACCAGTGTGTGATGGAGATTATAGATGACGTGAAAAGAGGTGTCTTTCGGCGGTCAGAGATTGCCGATCTAGCTTCGGACCTATTGAATCTCGGTAGTGAAGCGGTGATTTTGGGTTGCACCGAGATCTCGGTATTGTTGGCTAAAAACACTGGCGAAGCGCGGTACATTGATTCCACTACAATAGCCGCTAAAGCCCTCATCGAATGCGCGAAGAAGAATGGCGGCATCAGCTAGCCGAGTCCACTCTATGCGCATGTTCAGACTCTTGTGACCCGACCCGAATGGTTACATTCGTGCGATAAGTGAGGAGATAAGATTATGGTACGTTCGATACTCGACTTAATTGGTCGAACCCCAGTTATTAGGGTCCCTGTATTCAAATTAGGAGTCCCTGGCACAGGCATATTCTTCTTAAAACTAGAAGGATTTAATCCGAGCGGAAGCATCAAAGCACGGGCTGCGAAACGGATGATCATAGCGGCGCAGAAAAAAGGCTATATTACCGCAAACTCGACCATCGTTGAGTCGAGTTCTGGAAACTTAGGAGTGGCTATCGCGATGGTTGGAGCTGCTATGGGCCTAAAAACTCATATTGTGGTGGATCCCCGTGTGATTTCAGACAATCTGAAGGCTATGAAAGCATATGGGGCAACGGTTGAAATGATTACCGAGAAGGACGAAATGGGAACGTACCAGAGAACGCGATTTCGACGCGCTGTTCAGTTGCAATCGTTATTGCCCAATAGCTACTGGTGTAATCAATACGACAACATGGCCAACGTGGAAAGCCATTATGA
>JAKAAL010000038.1 GCA_021802375.1 Bacillota bacterium
AAAAGGTGAAGCCATTCGCGGGAGTGGTAATCGGAGCTTTAATCAAGAAGTCACGGCGAGTTGTACGGAGTACAGGCGAAAAATGGCCCGTCCTGGGGCTGTTTTCTCACCAAACTATTGTTTTCTGGGGGTGGCTCTGCCATTTTCGGTCGTATGCGACAGCAGCCCCTAGAACACCCGTCGAATCGACGTAACAGCATCTAAATAGGTTTTGCCGCCTCGCCGGAGATAGATGTCAAGCGGCGTAACCATCACTTGATTGGGAAGTATCGGTGCCGATTCCGCCGTTTCCGAGAACCCTACAAAGGCGTGCACCACAAAATCATGGCCGCCATGCCTCCCTAAATACATCATAATATGGCCCGGCATGGGGAGCAGGTCACCCGCCCCCGCGTGCTGTAGCTTATCCCCCTCCGCCATAACTCGCTCCGGCAAGGCGTTTTCTTGATCCGCCGCGTCTCGAGGGAGTTGCAGACCCAGCGTTCGGTACACATCCATCACGAATCCTGAACAATCCCGCCGATCCATGCGTCCTCCCCATCCATATCGGTCGCCGAGCAGTTGAAATGCACTGGTGATCACCGAGTGCGGCGTAAAGGGAAGGAATCCCGCCCGAACCGCGGCACTAACGGGTACCTGTCCACGCCGTATCACGAGCTGGCCCTCCGGCCCGCGCTGTGGGATCAGAACCCGATACTGCGCGGCCCACGGGTCACGTTGTGGGTCGTCTAGAGGAATCCAGGCTCCGAATTCCAGCGAGGCCGGCTGCCCATGGCCGCACGGGTCAGGCTCCACCCACGCCCCGCGACCCACCACTACCAGGTATTCCGCGGCCGTCGCAAAGAGCTCGAACTTCTCACGCTCGCACACCCCCACCGAATCTTGCCGGACCCACCCTTCATAGGTCCGGCAGCGCATCAAGTACCAACTGCCGTCTGCGCTTTGTCCCAAGATGCGGATGGGTTCCCCGGTATGCAGGGTGGATAATTGGCCGCGTTCCACGATTCGCGCTGCCGGATCGGAGAATACCGCCTTATCGTCTGGCCAGGCGCGAATCGAGGCATAGGACACGCTGACGCCGTACTGACGGGACGCTGCCTCGACTTGGCATCTTCCTCGCAGGCGCTCGCGGTCCCGGCGGGAAAGCGCCCGTCCGGTCGCCCAAAATGCGGACCCGTCCAGCCAGTTGTCTGTCGGCCACTCAGGAACGTTTTCGGACTGTTCCGAGAGGTCGTAGAACCGCCCCCCTCGCGTTGACGTCCGATTGCACACGACGCCGCAGCGCCCTGCTGACAGCCGTCTCAGGCGCGAACGGCGTCCATAACTGTGGGTCGATCATGTTCACCCAAAACCCAGGTTCCAGCACGACACTTCCCCCTTCCCCGCAGTCAGGACTCTACCCGCTGTCGTCCTCGACGCGGCACTCGACGTCTCCTCGCCGTAAACCAAAAATTCACCGAATCGTAATTGACTCCAAAACATTGTATCATGGCTCCCGATCGTAGTATCATGCCGCTGTACCATTATGTGAAAATTCCCTATGTTGCAATGTTAGCGAAGGGTGACTGCCGTGCCGATATCTGGCGTGTTGGAGCGAATTGAATCGAATCTCAGTGCCCTTACACACTCCGAGGCGAAGGTCGCACGATGGATCTTGGAACATGCGTCTGACGTCCTCAATCTAACCGTGAGGGATTTGGCCAAAGAGGCCGACACCAGTCAGGCCGCCGTCAGTCGGCTGTGCCGCACCTTGCAAATTGATGGGTACAGCACTCTTAAGGTGCTGATCACTGCTGATTTGGTACGTAAGGAACGCCGACCCAGTTCGCAATATCCTGAAATCAATCCGCAAACGACTTTAGAAGCTCAGCTTCAAACGTTGGCACGGGCTTGCGAACACTCCATCACCGGCACGCTCAACAATCTCAACCCCGCCGACTTGGAGCGGCTCAGTGAGCGGCTTCGCGATGCGAGTCGAGTACTGGTGTTCGGCGTGGCTGCTTCCCATGTGGCGGCAAACGACGTGGCGCAAAAGCTGACCCGTTTGGGGCTGCCGGTGGTTCACTGGAACGACACTCATGTAGCGGCGATGGCCGCGGCGCTCACCGGGCCCGGCGACGTCGGGCTCCTCTTCTCGTTTTCGGGACGAACCCGGGAGGTGTTGGATCTGGCTTCCCTCATGCGCCGGCAAGGCGCGTTTATCGCGGCCATCACGCAATTTAGTCCGAAAAACCCCCTGGCGGATTACGCCGATGTGACATTCCACGTCACCGCCACGGAGCCATCTCCGCGCGTCGGTGCGACCACATCGGTTATCTCGTCCCTGCTCATTGGAGACGCCTTGATGTTGTGGTTGGCGAATCAAAATAGCGCCCGCTCTTTGGAATATCTCAAAGCCACCGATGATGCCATTCAGGGTCGCCGCATCGCGGTACCGTCACGCGGGGTGCACGATCACTCCTCAAATGGGGGCGCAGAATGAACCAAGAGTGGACATCATTGGAGACCGAGTCGTGGAATCCCGACATTCCTGACCTCGGAAGCTTGGAGAGTTTGGAATTGGCTCGGGTCATGAATGCATCGGATGCCGAGGTGGCTGGCGCCGTGGCCGTGGCATTGCCTCAGGTTGGGGCAGCCATCGACTGTATTGTGCGGCAATTTCGCCAGGGCGGCCGTCTTTTCTACATCGGGGCTGGCAGCAGCGGGCGGCTCGGCGTGCTGGACGCAACAGAGTGTCCCCCCACATTCAACGTCCACCCGGAATTAGTACAGGCTGTCATGGCCGGGGGAACACGGGCCATGTTTCGCTCCCGCGAAGGTGCCGAGGATGATGCGGAACAAGGCGCCCGTGATCTTGAGAACAGGGGCGCCAAACCGCCCGACGTCGTGGTTGGTATTACGGCGTCCGGCAGCACCCCGTACGTCATGGGAGCCCTGGCTTGGGTCCAACGGCGCGGAATGATTGCCGTTTCCCTGGCGTGCAATCCCGATCCCGCCGTGCGCGCAGTTTCGGATATTTGCATTGCGGTGAATACGGGTCCCGAGGTATTGATGGGATCGACCCGCCTGAAAGCCGGAACGGCCCAGAAAATGGTACTCAACATGTTGAGCACCGGGGCGATGGTGGGACTCGGCAAAACCTACCGCAATCTCATGGTGGACATGCGACCAACTAATCGCAAGTTGAAAGCCCGCACGACCCGCATTGTGGCACTGGCCACCGGCGTCGCGGCGGGCCGGGCCGAACAACTGCTGACCGAGGCGCACGGCGACACCAAAGTAGCGATCGCGATGGAGTTGTTTGGCCTCAAAGAACCTGAAGCCCGCGACCGTTTGCGTGCCTCCAACGGCATTCTGGGTCGCTTGTAGACTCTTTTTTTACCGTCAACTGAAACATTATTTTATCGGGAGGAGCAATATCATGAAACGTTACACAATCGGCATCGCGGGCGCCGCGGTTTTATCCATGGCCTTAGCAGGCTGCGGAGCGACAAAGTCGTCTACGGCCGCGACCGCGACATTCACTACGGTTAACGAATACCATGCGATTAGTGCGGGAGCGCCGTACAATCCCTACAACTCACAAGGCAACACCTGGCCAGGATATAATCAGGAGCAGTTGGCATGGTTCTCGAACTCGGTGAAAGATCCCAATAGTTTCATCCCAGGTCTCGCAGCCAGTTGGACCCAAAACGCAGCGGGGACCGTCGTTACCGTAACCCTGCAGCCCAATGCCAAATGGTCTAACGGCCACCCCGTGACCGCCAACGATGTTAAAGCCTCGTTTGCGATCTCTTTTGCCATGGGCAACGCGCAGGCCTTTGATTTGGGAACCGTCACCGTGATGAATAGCCACACCATCCAGTTCAGTCAACTGCCGGGCGACCACTACAACCTGTTCTTGAACCAGCTCCTGCAGCAAACGATCGTGCCCGCGTCGGAATTTGCTCCGGTCCTTCCAAAGAATATTTGGTCGACCATAGCCACCGCGCAGTACTCTGGCAGCAAGCCAGCGCAGTTGGCCAAGGCCAAGGCCGCGACCAACACGCTGACGGCGCTGGGCAAGAAAATTGCGGCGTACGCGCCGCCAAAGAGCCAGAATCTGTCCGCCGGGCCGTTCATCCTGAAAAACCTTAACCCCGGCGAGGCTGTGCTAGTCAAGAATCCTGATTTCTACGGTGCTAAAAACGTGCACGTGCAGCAGGTTGACATGCGCAACTACACCGGGAACCAGCAAATCTGGAACTACTTGGAATCTGGACAGCTCGATTTTGGACCCTATACGGCCATGCCCAAGAACATCCTGTCGCAGATACTCAAAACCAAGGGCAATCAAGAAGTGGTGACCCCCGCGGTGATTGCCGCGGCCCTGGCGATTGATCAGAACATCTACCCGTACGGAATCACCAAGGTGCGCCAAGCCTTGGCCTATATCATCAATCGCAAGCAGGTGCAGACCATCGGGGAAGGCGTAAGCGGTCTTCCGGATCAATATGAGACCGGAATGATTAACCAAGCCAGCCAGGAATGGCTATCGCCCGCGCAATTGGCCAAACTGAACCCCTATCATGTGAACACAGCGAAGGCAGCCAGCCTTCTCAAGCAGTCCGGCTTTAAGCTGGTGGGCGGCAAATGGATGATGCCCAATGGCAAGCCGTGGACGGCCACTATCTACACCGTCAATGGGTTCAGCGACTGGATTGCCGCATCGAAGGTCATTGCGACTGAATTGACCAACTTCGGCATTCCCACATCGCCCAACATCGTATCCAGCTATTCCCAGGAACTGAGCGGGCAAGCCGCGAACAAATACGCCCTGTCCTTCTACCTCGATGCTGAGGGCCCAACGCCAGCCATTGCCTACAGCCTGCTCTATGGCACGAATGACGGCTATCATCTGGTTGGCACCCACTTGGAGCGTTATGCGCCCGGGAACAGCAGCGGATCGAACTTCCTGGCCACGGCGGCCTCGCTGCCGTTGCCGACGGGTGGCACGGTCGCGGTTGGATCGGTGACGCAGCAGCTCTCCAGTATGAGCTCGGTCGCGCAGCAAAAGGCATTGGTGGCCAAACTTGCCGCCGCAACAAATGCCAACCTGCCGGTGATTGGTCTGTGGGACTATGCTAACGTTCAGTTTGTGAACACCTCTCGATTCTCGGACTTCCCAGTGCACAGCGATGCGCTGATGTACAATCCGGCGGGTGTTTGGATGGCACAAGGCTACGTGCGCCCGAAGAAGTAAGCCAAGGCGTACGTGATGTGGTGTCGATAAGGGGGCTGGCAGCCGCCAGCCCCTGTTTTAAAGGGGGATAGTCATGCGTGAGGCGATACGTCTTGGCAAACGCATCATTGGAGGCGCCATCATGGTTTTGATTGTGGCGTCCTTTACGTTTTTCCTGGTGCGGATGATGCCCGGGAACCCCGTCCAGGCCGAATATGACACGCTCATTACCCGCGGGATGACGCCGGTTCAGGCGGCTGACGAAGTGCGCGTCATGTATGGGTTCATTCCCCATCAGCCTTTGGCCCTTCAGTATTTGCACTATTTGGGGCACCTGATGCATTTCAATTTGGGTCAGTCTATTTCCTATGAGGGTGTGAGTGTGCTCCATATCGTGCTGAGCGCAGCCCCGTGGACGATTATTCTGGTGTTGTTGGGCACCGTGGTGAGCTTTCTTTTAGGCGTTACCGCCGGCGTGGTGTCGGCCGTGAAGCGGTCCACTGGCACTGGCAGTTTTTTGACGGTCAGCGGCTCCCTCCTGCATGGCATCCCGCAGTTTGTCATGGCGCTGCTTTTAGCTTTTCTGTTTACCACCCTTTGGCCCATATTCCCCTTTGGAGCGCCTTATGACGCGTCGCTCACGGCCGGATTTAATTTGCCGTTTTTGGGGTCGCTCGCTTTTCACGCCGTGCTGCCCATCGCCGCTTATGCGCTATCCAGCTACGGTGGCTGGTTACTGACGATGAAATCCAGCGTGGTGTCGGTTATGGGTGACGATTTCGTGCTGGCGGCGGAGCTGCGGGGGTTAAAGCCGCACATTCGCTTCGCTTATATTGCGCGTAATGCCATATTGCCCCTCTTCACGGTTTTCGCGTTGTCGATTGGTTTCATGTTCGGCGGTTCGGTATTCATCGAGAACATTTTCGATTACAACGGACTCGGGAATCTGTTGTTGACCAGTATCAACAATCGGGATTATCCGCTGATGAGCGGTGCGTTCCTATTCATAACCATTGCAGTCATTGTGTCCAACATTGTTGCCGATTTCCTGTACACGATTGTTGATCCTAGAATTAGGAGGTCCTAAGGATGATTGCGCGCATGACGGAGCCTGACACCTCCCCCACCATTGCCTTCCACAAGGGGGAATCATTCCTTGCGATGGCGTGGCGTGTCATCAAAGCCAAACCGACCCGAATCTTGGGCCTGGTCATCATTGTCGTGTTTGCCTGGATGGCTATCTTCGGACCGATGCTGTATCCGGCCAATTTACCGATTGATCCGAGCGCTATATACGCGCCTCCCAGTTGGCATTTTCTATTAGGCACCGATTTTGAGGGGACCAGCAATCTTGCGTTGGTGGTCACCGGAGCCCGCTACGTTTTGTTCGCTGCTTTGATGGCGGCCATTTTTACTGTCGTCATCGGTACCAGCATCGGGCTTGTGTCGGGTTACTATCGGGGGGCGTCGGACAGCATTTTAATGCGCATCACCGACTTTTTTCTGACCATTCCCGGATTCCCCTTGTTGGTTGTGCTGTCGACCGTGTGGAACTTTGGCCAGCCGGTGGCAATGGGGTTCGTGCTCGGGATCACCGGTTGGGGCGGACTGGCCCGGGCGGTTCGTTCTCAGACGCTCTCATTGCGGGAGCGTGGATTTATTGAAGCGGCTCGGGGCATGGGACTGCCTTGGTGGCATATCGTGTTTCGCGAGATTTTGCCAAATATGGGACCCTATATCGCCATGAATCTGCTGGTGTCCATAACCGGTGCGATTTACGCTGAGGTCGGCCTTTTCTATCTCGGAGTGGTGCCCTTCCATGTGAATAACTGGGGTGTGATGCTGAATTTGGCGGTGTTTACCGGAGGCGCGATGGAAAGTCCTCAAGCCCTGCCCTATCTGATTTCACCGCTAGCCTGCATCCTGATTCTCACGCTGGGCGTGGTGCTGTTTTTGGACGCGCTCGATGAAATCTTCAATCCGCGCTTAAGGGAGGCGGGTTAAATGAGCGCTGCGTTAGTTACACCGGACACGGCCGGGACCGGTATTCGTATTCGCGACCTCACCGTCAGATATCCAGCGGGCAACCAGATGATGCCGGCACTTCAGAGTGTGACCCTGGATATTTTGGATCACGCCATCACCGGGTTCATCGGTGAATCGGGCTCTGGCAAGACCACTTTGGCAATGGCCATTATGAATGCCATTCGCAGTCCGGGCCGTATTGATGGGGGTTCTGTAGGGTTAAACGGTGTTGGTGACGTGCTCAAGCTGCAAGGCGAGCATCTTCGTCGGGTTCATGGAGAGCACTTTGGCTTTGTGTTTCAGGCATCGTCCAATTCGTTGAACCCCCTAAAGCGCATTGGCGCGCAACTGATGGATTTGGGCCGCTCGCACCATCATCGGAACGCCGCTGTGCTCTTGCGGGAGGCCAGATCCCTGGCCGAACGCATGGGCATGGACGGCGACCGGATACTTTCATCGTATCAACACGAGTTGTCCGGCGGCATGCGCCAGCGGGTCGGCATCATTTTCGCGCTGGTGCTGCAAGCGCGGGTCGTCATTTTAGACGAGCCCACGACCGCACTGGACATGCTGTCTCAGCAGGCGGTGTTGGAAATTGTGCGCCAAATTCACCAAGAACGTGGGCTGACCACCATTATCATCACCCACGACATGGGGGTGGTAGCCGAGATGGCTGATCGCGTGGTCGTGCTTTACGGTGGCCGTGTGGTGGAAGAAGGGCCGACCGCCGACTTGTTGCAACACCCGCAGCACCCGTACACACAAGCTTTGATTCATGCCATTCCTCGGATTACGGGCAATCTTGCCGACGCCCAGCCCTTGGCTGGCACCCCGCCCGACCTGAGCACGATCCCCGCGACGGGGTGCGTATTTCGGGAACGTTGTCCCGTTCGTATGCCGGTATGCGACAGCGTGGACCCAGTTGTAACACCGGCCCACGGCGATGGGCGCGTGGCTTGCCACGGGGTGACCGCCCATGATTGAAGTCACCAATTTAACCAAAACGTTTCCAGCGCGCGGCAGCTTTTTGCGCCAATCCGCCGTCCAAGCCGTAAAAGGGGTGAGTTTTCGTATTCCCGACGGCGGCGCGGTCTGCTTTATTGGTGAGTCCGGGTGCGGAAAGACCACGGTGGGGCGAATTCTGACCGGGTTGGAGACCTATGATGCGGGAGAGATTCTCTACAACGGCGAGAATCTCAGCCGCTTTACGGAGCGGGAGCGCCAAGACCGCCTGAGAAAAGTGCAGCTCATCCAACAAGATCCCTATGCGGCGCTGAATCCGTCACGCACAATTGCGCAGTCATTGATGGCGCCATTGACCTACCAAGCTAAGCGTCAGACCCAGTCGCGCGATTGGATCAACCGGCGGGCTCACGAATTATTGGATCAGGTCGGGCTCAATCCGGAGGTGGTCCTTCCCAAATTTCCTCACATGCTGTCTGGGGGGCAGCGCCAACGGGTGGTGGTGGCCCGGGCACTGACCATGGATCCCGATGTGCTCGTCGCCGATGAAGCGGTCTCGATGATTGACGTGTCCTTGAGACTAGGCATTTTAAATTTGCTGCAGCGTCTGCGCGCGGAACAGGGCATCGCCCTCCTTTTCATTACTCATGATGTGGCCGCGGCACGCTATGTGGGATCGGACGGTCGTCTGTACGTGATTTACCAGGGAGAAATCGTAGAACAAGGCGCGACCGATGATTTGATCCAGTCTCCTGTCCATCCCTACACACAATCGCTGCTCAGTGCCGTACCGGTTTTGCGGGGACTGGAAACTCCAGGGCCCGATCGCTACATCCCCATGGGAGAGTTCACCAACCAGGAGACAACCGCCTGCCGGTTTGCTCCGCGGTGCCGATATGCGCAAGATCGGTGCCGCACAGAGAAACCGCCAGAGTTGGCGTGGAGCGATAATGATCACCGTCACACCTGCCACTTTCCCATTCCGAGGCAGGTAGTGGCGATGCCCATTGAGAAAGACCCGTCATGAGGGCGGTCTTTTCCAGGGCCGAGCCTGGCGACATTGGAGAAATCTCATCTCTGGCTGATCGCGTGTTCCGATCGCATCGTCCCGGCCACATGGCGGAAGAGTTTCCCCATCTCTATCACCCGGATAATGCTGCGCATTGGTTTATTGCCCGCGAGGCGGGCTCCATTGTGGCGATTGTGGGCGCGGTGGTGGGACCGGTCGCGCTGTCGGGGGCGTTGACCCGGGCAGCCTGCCTTGGCTCGGTTGCCACAGTGTTGGAGTTTCGAGGACAGGGTCTGGCGAGCCAACTCTTGGGATTCGCGCAAGCTGCCTTGAGGGAGGAGTCCGTGCGGCTCATCACCATATCCGGCGATCAGGAGCTCTATCGGCGGTTTGGCGCGCGACCCGTGGGTCGCATCGATTGGGTTGCTCTTCCGGCCGACCTTGGACCGCCTTGGCGTTATCGAACCTCCCCCATTGACCCGGACCACGATGCCGCGACGGTGGCAAGGCTCTATCAGTCGCGCCCGACCCGCTTTATCCGAGATCTGGAGCTACTGAAGGTTCTTTTGCGGTCGCAGCCCATGACGGGGGTGGAACAAGGAGAAAAAATCGCTAGGCTGGTGTCGGACGACACGGGGCCGGTGTGCTACTTCATCCTCAATCACCGCCCATTTGGCGGCCGCAGGGCCAGCCGTCTCTCGGAATGGGGCGGTGACCCGCAGGCGCTGTTGGCAGGTCTGGCCCAGGTGAGTTCCCCATCAGAGACGTTGATTGAGATCCCTCTGGAAGCGGACGACTGGGCTCTCCGCGGCGCGCTTAGGGGTGCAGCTTTCATGCGATGTGGTCCCGCAGCCTGGCTTCAGAAAATCATCGACGGTCCCGGGTTGCTGGGGGATCTGGCTTTGTTATGGGGCGAGCGCTCGGGCAAAAGTCCTCGACTCGTAGCGGATACGGATGATCGCTTTCAGCTGTGGTTCGGCCCGCACCGGTGGGCGGTGGATATGGCCACGCTCACCGAGTGGGTCTTTGGCATGACTGCTCCTCCCGAGCTGGAGTGTTTATGGCCTATTCCTGCCCTGTGGCCGGAAGGCCTTAATTATGTGTAAAGACCTCAGGAGGTATTCCCGATGATCCGCACGATGCCGTTTTCCTGATCGCACGAGATCGTTAGCGGCAACTCCTGTCCAGAGTCCCGCGCAAGCTCCTGCAGCCCCTGCGTAAGGGTGCGAAGCTGCACGGTATCGCGAACATTCCGACTGAACAAAATTACGTTGCCCACATGATACCGTTCGATGAGTTGTCGCGCCTCGTCCGGGACCGTTAGTCCCGGAAAACCCGCGATCACCAACTGGCCCACACGGCGCCGCAGTGCCTCGTCTTCTGTCATAGTCCAAACCCTCCGCTTAGTTCTGATATAGGATGATGGGTGCAATCGACTGTGAAAACTGGCGGATCTGTTCCGCTTCCTGGGCAAAATACTGGCTCATCCGGTCCGATTGAATCGCCTGGCGAAGGGCCGTGCCCCCGGCCAACAGATCAAAGAAGCGGGGGTTGGCGTGTTCTCCCGGAATTCTCCATTCAAACCGATTCGGATAGATCTGGGAAAACAGGTGCAATAGGACCATTCCCGTTCGAAGCGACTCCACCTGCGGGGGATCGGTAACATGGATGTGCACGCCGCTTAGCATCTCACTCGCGTAGAGGGAACGCCACGGTGTAAAATACACGGGCCGCGCATAGACACCCGGAAGTTTGGCGGCGTTGAACGCTTCGGCGACAGCGTGGCCATCCGCCCATGGTGCACCAACCCACTCAAACGGGTGGGTCGTGCCACGACCCACGCTCACGTTGGTTCCTTCAAAAAGGCACATTCCGGGGTATAGCAGCGCCATCTCGAAACTGGTGGTATTGGGCGATGGCGGCACGAAGGGACGAGCCAACTCCGGCCACAACATGTGCCGGGTCCAACCGCTGACCGGAACCACCGCAATGGCCGCCTTTGGAAACCATTGCCTCTGGATCAACCGGGCCTGCTCACCGAACGTAAGTCCGTGGCGTATCGGCACCGGGAGCATTCCGACAAACGACTGGAACGCGCGGTCGAGCACCAGGCCCTCGCGGCGAATTCCGCCCAATGGGTTAGGGCGATCCAGCACCACCACGGGAATCCCCACGCTGGCGGCCGATTCGATCGCATAATAGAGGGTACTGGCGTTCGTATAGTACCGGCAGCCAATATCCGCCAGATCAATCACCAACACATCGAGGTCAGTCAGCATATCCGGACGCGGAGCCTTCAGGCTTCCATAAAGACTCACGGCCTCGAGTCCAGAATGCGCGTCTTTACCCCACTCGATAGGCTCGCCTTCGCGAGCCGCGTTGAGTACGCCGTGTTCCGGGCCGAATAGCCGCACCAGCTCTGAGGCAGGGTTGTCGCGGAGTCGGTCAATCACCGGGCGAAGAGACCCATCCGTCATAGCATAGTGGGAAATAAGGCCAAGCCGACGGCGATCGATGAGCGCATGATGCGCTCCGAGCAGTTGATCGATGCCATATTGGACCATTGCACGAGGACTCCTCTCACGACGCGCCACGTGGCGTTGGTGGGGGACTTGAAGCCACTGGTTCCGGCATTCGCCGCCCGAACCGTGCGTCAATCTTACCCCAAAAGGACTCGTGGCCAGACTGCAAAACCGACATTCCACACGCACTCCGAAACTTAGCCAGCCCACTCATCGCCAAACGCTGACCGGTTATTCCAGATGTTTGACCATCACATCAAAACGCCGCGTCGTCACAAATCCGGCGCTGCGATAGAGATGGCCAGCCGCATCGTGTTCGTTGGTCCAAAGAAACCAGGCGTTGTGCAGCCCGCTGTGCTGCATTTGCTCCAATGCGCGGTAGAGCAGCAGCGACCCCAGACCCGTGCCGCGCATGGACTGAGCCACGCCAAATGGACCAAAGCGCTCCTGAACATGGCCATAGCCGCCAAAAAGACAGAATCCGACAACGGCCTGGCCCTGGCGGGCGATGAGAATATTCAGGGCGGGAAAGGATCCTTGGATGGCGTCCCTTACGGCCCGCGCCCAGTCGGGATCGAATTCCCGGACGGCCAACGCGATAGTCGCCTGCATATAGGGCAAGGTTAAGCGTTCGACGTAATAGCCTTCGCGCTCTCGGTCGCGTTGGTGCGCCAGCACCGGTTCCGGAATGCGAAACCCCACGAGATTTTTGTCCATCGCCGCGCACTGGTACAGTGTTTTAAATCCGGACTGCTCCAAGAGTCGCGCCCCCGCAGGATAGTCCTGGCGGTCGATGCCAGGGACAAAGTAATGGGGCGCGTAGGCGGAAAACGTGATAACCCGCCGTCGGCGCTGACGAAAAAAGTGATCGGCGGCCTCGAGCAGCTGCCGGCCGACGTGGCGGCGTCGGTGGCCCGGCCTGACGAAAAAGGCGGTGATCCACCCGTCGTCGAGAGGATCATCAGCCAAGGATCGCGGCGTTTTGCGAACGACCGCCGTGAGACCGCCGATCACTTCCCCAGCGTCTTCGGCAATAAACACCCCTTCGGGATCAAAGTTTTCATCGGCCAAAATACGCTTGACGAAAATCGTCGGCGTAATGCCATCGACGGGCATCGATTGGTTCCACGCGGCAATGAATCCGGCCTCGTCACCACCTTGGTACGTGCGGATCATCGGGAATACCTCCTGAGGTCTTTACACATAATTAAGGCCTTCCGGCCACAGGGCAGGAATAGGCCATAAAC
>JAKAAL010000039.1 GCA_021802375.1 Bacillota bacterium
TAACCCCGCATCGCATTGCCGGGGTCACCGAAACCGTGTTTTCCGAGGCCGATCGGCTCTATTTCGAAACCTTAGCCGAGCAAGATGATTGGGCGCAAGCATCCGACGCCTTCGCGCAATCTCATCGACCCGTGATTCGCCAGCAACTGAATCCCTTGATTGTCCAGGCGCAATGGCTGAAACAGCATCCCGAGCTCGCCGATGTAGAGGCCACGGGGAGTGTGCAGATGCCCCAAGAGTTGCCGGAACTATGGGTGGTCAAGGTCCCCCGGACCGACTACGCCTTTACCCCCACCGACCTCGTGGCCGATCGCTTGTATCGCGACCAGCTTGGGCGACGCAGTCCCCGAGCTCCCGGTCAAGAACGCAAGGCCCCGCAGTATACCCAAGACACCTTGGAGGATGCCATGAAGGCAGCCAAGGCACGCTGGAAACTGGAGACCTTTTCGTCCGCCGACGAAGCGGAACGATTTGCACAAGAGACCTGGCGCACGTATTGGCAGGCACACGTCAAGGAGATGACCGAAGCGTCGCGCGAACACTTTCAAAAGAACGCGGTTATCAACGTGACGCGGGAGCGCTATTTCACGGTCGATCAATCGCGGCCCGCGCATCAACTGCAATACGACCTCTTCGTGCAAGAACATCCCATCGAACGGGGATTTCCCGACGACACGCTGGTCGACTTCAAAGACAGCAACCGACCCCGTCCGGTCTCGACCCGGAATGCGGCCCTCGCGAAAAATCAAGCACGGGCCGTGGAATACGAACAGATCGCTTTAGGCCGGCTCTCGCGCGACGAGGCGTTCGAATTTCACACCGATACCGACCGGCAAGACTGGCAAGTGGGAGACCACACCCGTTCGGCGACCGAAGACGCGGTGGACCCGTCCCAGATCTGGCAGGTCCGGAAGATCGGCGACAAGGAATTCGTCTTGGCGCGCCAGACCCCCGATAACCAGTGGGAATTCTGGCGGAACGCGACCGGCCGGGCTGTTGCGTTTGAGGCAAAGTCCGCGCAAGCGGTGCTCAAAAGGCTTCCCAAACCGGTGGCCGCCACCACCCAAATCACCGAACAGGTCGATGCCGAGACGATGCGCGATCGCTGGATTACGGCGCGTAACCATGACTACACGGCTCCCGCCGACGTGGTGAACACCTGGGTGGAAGCGGAATCGGATGTGGGTCGGGCCCTGACCGATGTGGCGCGGCAGTCGCCGTTAATGGCACGCCAAGTGTTGCCGTTACTCGGACGCGTCGACGCCATCGACCATCAGATCTTTCCCGACGATGGCCTGGTGCCGGCGCAGATCGATCAAACACTCGCGTCATTCGACTACCTGCACCAGGCGGCCCAGCGCGCGCTCCCACTCGCGGCACGGCCCGCTGTGCTCGGCGCCATCGATCACTGGCGCACCGCGACCGGACCCTTGAATGCGGACAGTCTGGGACTCTTCCAATACGGCCGCATTCCCGATATCGGCTTTACCGATTCCCGGATCGAATCGGTAGCCCATGTCGATGGGTTAGGCGATTGGGCCGCGCATCGGATGCCGTCCGGACACTTTGCTTTAGCGCGATTGAAAAACGATGGCACGGTCTCGCACGTCGAAATCCCGCTCTATCGAGACAAACAGGCGGTGCACAACCGGGTGGCCAACCAAGGGGGGTACCTCAGTTTCTCCCAAAACGAATGGCTGGCAAAGGAGTGGGTCCAACGGACCGAAAAGGCCTTTGGACCCAACGCGGATCGCATTATTAGTGCCGCCATGACACCCGACGCGGCCTGGCGCGATTATTTGGCACGGGAAAAGCACCACGAAGACCCCCGGCCGCTGCCGCCGGTTACGGAGGCTCCGAGCGTATGGAATCTCTCGGTGACCCCGATGGGGAACGGACGCGGTCTGGTCTGGCACACCGTGGAGAATCCCGAACGCAAGGAGCACGACGCGGAGATGGTGGGCTGGCGACGCGGGGTTTTGGTTCCGTTGAATAAACGCGCCCGGGGATGGCGCAAGCCACCGGCTGATGGGGTGACGCCCGACTGGAACGCGATTCCGGAATCCGAGCGGCCCTGGGTCGTTGAGTGCGGTCCCCAAGGGACGGTGCAAAATCTCGTCGAAGCGGTGCGGCAGAAAATGCCGACGGCGCACGTGACCGCAGAGCCCTTGACCCACGCGAATATCGTGGAGGCGCTGGCCCAACGGTGGGGATTTAAACCGGCACCCTTGAAGATGGCGGAAGCCATCTGGATGGTGCACCCCGTACCCGACAATCCGGATCGGCTGATGCTGAGCACCCGACAATGGGTCGTCGATCCCAAACCGGATCGCCCCGGGGAATTTACCGCCCATGCGGTCTTTACGCCGTATCGCGATTTTAAGGCTCCGCTGGGCCCCGATGGCTATCCGCCGGTGGTGCAGTTTCGCACGACGCCGGCCACGTTAATCCAAACGCTGGAAAAAGCCGGGTGTGTCGGGCGCGTGTCGCAAAGTCTCCCCCCCGAAGCAGTCCAAGTCGTGACCGTGCGGGACTCGTGGGATACCCCGGCCATTGACTGGACGAATCGGGATCCGTTAGTCGTCGTGCATCGCGGGTCGCGCGAGTTGGCCGAGACGGTGCTCGAAGATCTCCAAGACGAATTGGAGGAGGCGGAGGTCCCCGCCCCGCGTCAACTGATGATGCGACAAGTCTATGTGGGATTGCGGGCACCGGTGCCTCTAGAGGCCGATGACTGGCAAAACATCTTGCCCGATGCCGCAAAAGACACCGGATTCACGTGGCACGAAGCCGAATCGTCCGTGCGACAATTTACCGCCACCTGGCTCGAAGAACATCCGAAGATCGCTAAACGCCTCTTGACCCAAGAGGTTCAAGCGCCCTCCGTGGTGCGGACTCCCGCGCCGGTCGCGGCGCTCTCGATGTAATCTCGTCACACGCACTGTCCCCGAGGGATGCCACTGGCCCTCGGGGATTTTTTTATCAATTAGTGAGGAGTGAGCAACCATAACAAGAATTACTAGCCCATTACGGGAAACCCCGCGTTGTATGACTTGTAAGAAGCCTCTTAAGTTTATGGGCATTGCCACCACAGAACACATGGGTTCTTTCGGTCGGTTGCGGTGTGAGTTGGGACACGAGCAATGGAAACAAAATCATGTGGATGTACGTGAATCGGGATGGCGACTCACTTTGCCATTTTCGCGATTAGACGAGAACAACCGAATTGACCGTTTTCTTCCGGCTGATCGTTCCTTGAATAAGATCTATGCCTTATTTGGAAATCTACCAGATCCTCACAGCTATCGCCCGGGCCAACAAGGAATGGGATACAGTGTGGCGCTAGCTCTTCGGGATAACATGACATTATTAGCTAATGCTGGCGTGGGTATCGGTAAAACTTTCGCCTATCTCTTGCCGTCTCTCTCATGGTTACACGTCCATTCATTTGATACCATCGTGATTGCCACTCGGACAATCCTTTTACAACATCAACTGATGCATGACATCGAAACGGCCCAACAGATTCTGAATATTAAAGTACCGGTACTATTAGTCAAAGGGCAGCAGCAATATCTTTGTATGGAGCGCTTGCAAGAGGCCACCGAGTCCCTGACGCCTGAGTTAGAAGAATGGCGCAAGACGTGGTTGGGACAACATGAAGAAGCCATCCAGGCGCAGGAGGTGTATTTAAAAACTCTGACTCACACTCGATATCAGGGGCGGGTGGAGGCGTCTGGTGCATACCGAACGGTTCGCACCTATCGAGATACTGATATTCGTGTGTTGGCCGAACGTTCTCAAGACCTTCCGTCATTTACGGCGGACCAGATCGATCGGGCGAGATTCCCGCATGTGCCAGACGCACTGTGGTCCAAAATTCAAGTTACTCCAGAAAAGAATTGCAACGCGTGCGATATCCGCCATGCTTGTGGATGGTATCAACTGCGGCAAAAACGTACGCAGTTTCATGGCTTAATGGTCGTCAATCATGGTTTGTTAGCACGCGATGCTCATCATCGGTCCACGGATGTTCGAGATGGACTCTGGCCGTTACCTAAGGCGGTCATCGTCGATGAAGCGCACGCGCTGGAAGACGCCCTGCGTGAGTCCGGAGCGTTGCCTGTTAGACCTTCCGATATCCGCCGTATATTTGGTCGCGTGGTAAAAATCCTGTCAAAGTCGGCGTTAATAGACAGTCGGCGTACAGCCTATCAATTGGAATCCGTTATTCCGGTATTGGTCAAGGAAATTTCACGGAGTATCCAAAAATCCGACGATCGGGCCAGAACAACCCAGAGTACATTTGATGTGCGCGCCCAATCTCTGTGTCCCACGGATGGTCTCAAGAAAGCCTTATCGATTTGTGTATCTCTTCGCGATACCGTGGAAGAGTCCATGGTTTTGTCTCATCGGCAACGGGAAGAGGTCGGGCTTCCTGTGTTATTGCAGTCGCTTGACCGACTATATCAATGGGTCGTGAATCGTGATCGGTCCCCGTACGTTGTCTGGATTGATGACAAACGTGTCATACAGGTGGGACCTCTCGATCTGAGTGTTCCCATGGCCGCGATTTCCCGACACGCAACTGTTTTAACATCAGGAACACTAGGGCTCCAGGACAATTTTTCTCTCTTGGAAATGGGACTAGGTTTAGGGGCGCTAGCACGGGGCAAAGTCTTGCGATTATATACGCCTTCCCCTTTTGACTATCCCCATCAACTATCCTATCAATTGGTCACCAATTTGCCAGATCCCCGAGATGACCAGAGGTCATTGGTTCATCGCGCGAGGGAAACCGCGCGGAGCATATTAGCTCTTCACGCTACACACGCTCGTGTTCTCGTGTTGTTTACAAGCAAACGTTTTCTCCTGGCAGTGCATCAAAACCTACCTGACCAAGCTCCCGTGATCTACGATGGGCAAGGGTCGCCAGACGAACTAGCCCGAGAATTTAGGAAAGCCTCCCGGATAATTTATCTATCTACTGCCGCGTGGGAAGGTCTTGATGCTCCAGGCCCCAAAGCTGTGGTAATCGTTCAGCTACCCTATCCCGTACCGAGTGACCCTTGGCTTCAAGCGAAAACACGGAACGCGAAAGTACAGCACTGTGATGAGATGGCTCGCATCATTATTCCTGTGATGCAATTACGCATGATTCAAGGCACTGGGCGGGCCGTTCGCCGCCATGATGATTTGGGTACCGTAATCATTCTCGACCCACGTGCACCCGAGCGATTCCCGCAATATTTAGCACCGGTATTGCCGGACGCACTAACGCAACTCGTTACGTTATGAGACGACAATCATCTAGGCCCATTTCTAGTTCTCGTTGTTTACAAATCAGTAAAAGACCCTTCGACGACGAACATGAAATCACGATGGAATCTCGTGGTTTCCGTGGATTTAGGTGGTTCTTCTGGTTGGCTCCATTTTTGGAGACAACACTTGAAACCGCAGGGTCTTCTTAACATGGTTGCTCTCAATGAACCATTAACTCGGCCGTATTGATGAAAGGAGGGTAGTACCCGTGTCCAATCCATTTTTCGGGCTCTGGATTTCTGATGATGATCACGTTGACCCGTTTGAGATGATATCAACTTCCGCGCCGGATCTTCCCCCGTTATCTCCGTGGGACACTTTCCACGCTTTGACGAACACCGGTCAAACTCAGTTGTTGTCGATGTTCAATGGTAACATTGCCGATACGATAGTGATGCTTGCAAACGAACAAACCCCTCGGGATATTGCCCAGAAGCTTCGTCGAAATCTCAAGGAGGTGATATCTCTTTGCAATCTTGCCGAAGAACATTTAACTAAAGCGCTTAAGACGTTCGCGGCTCATCCCACGCTGTCGGAATCCGATGCACGCGTTACCGAGCAATGGCTTTGCTCAGATCGAGAGAGGGATTTTGACTAGTAACGGCGTAAAAGTTCAACCCACCCAACTCACCACAGAGGAGTGACCTAAACGATGGAAGTCGCCATTGATGTTGGCTATGGCTATGTCAAAGCAGTAAGTGCCACCGGGGCCCGTACGGTGTTTCCCGCGATTTATGCCCCAGATACGGATGATGCGGCCTGGAATGCCACCTTTGGCCAGGCTCAAACGGATCGGATCCGGTGGATCCCCGCCGGAGGGGACCCCGAAGATTATTGGGTCGGCGAAGCCGCCCGGCGTCGACCAGGCGCGCGACGACCGTGGGCGGATCGGGCGGTGGATCGGGAAGGGTATGCGTTCTTAGTGGATGCGGCCCTGGCGCAGATCCTCCCCGCGTCCGAGCCGATTGCCCTCCTAGATGTTGCCGTAGGCTTGCCGTTGGCGCTTTTTTCCCAACATAAGGCCGGGATGGAAGCCCTCTTGCGGGACCATCGGGCTACGGTGGAAACGAGTCCGGGTCAACGCCGCCAATGGACCTATCGGTCGGTGACGGTGATGCCCCAGGCCGCCGGGGCGTATTACGCGGCCACGGCCCGCCATCCCGACTGGGTCTCGCGCACGGGACTGACGGTGGTGGTGGATGTGGGATATCGGACCACCGATTACTTCGTCATTGAACCACACGGACACGGCATTCGCCCGGTCCGATCCCTTTCCGGCAGTTTTGACTGGGGCTTGGTCGGGGTCACCGAAACGGTCCGGCGCGATCTCGAACGCTCCACCGGGCATCTCATGGATCCCTTGCGGGTGGAAGCAGGCTTGGCCCAGCGTCCGGCTGCAATTCGCTACCAGGGCACCCCCATCGATCTCGAACCCTTACGCCAGCGCGCCTTAGTCGATCTGGCCCACCAAGTCCTCGATGGGTTGCGGGGGGTCTGGGGTCCTGCACTCTCTGATGTGGAGCACGTCATTGTGGCCGGCGGCGGGGCCGCTGGGATTGTCGAGACCGTGCAATCCGTGTGGCCGGATACCGTCCTCGCCGATGACCCCATGATGGCCAACGCCCTCGGATTTCTCAGCATGCTCCAGATGCAACGCCGGGCGGCCACCAGCACCACAGGAGCCGCCTTGTGATCCGGGTGACGCTCCGACTCGACGACCCCGATCTGGAAGCCGCTTGGGCAGCCATTCCGGTGGGACAACGGACGGAGACGGCACGACGGGCCTTGGTGGCGTACTTGCGGCCCGAAGGCTGGGCGCGTGACGTGCTGGACCGGTTGCAAGAGATTGAGCGACTGGTCCGGACCGGAGGGGTGGGGGGAGTGCGTGGGATCGATTCGGTCCCGGAGGACTCCCCGGTCCCTGATGCGCTCGCCGGCAGTGTAGCCGAGTTACTAGAGTGGTAAGGAGGACAGGATATGCATAATCGCGTCTCGGCCTGGGAGCTCTGGGCCTTAGCGCTTTTGGGAATTTGGCTCCAATTCTTTCGGGGGAAAAAGGCGGCGCCGACTACCACCAAACCGACTCCCACCGGACATTCCATCGGCATCGAAGGCCTCCATCTCGGATCGTCCCTCTGGAGCGGGGTCGCCACGGTGCTCCATGTCGTGGGAATCCTCCTCGCCTTGGGAGCCCTCGTGGCCCTCGCCGCGCTCGGGTTTCGTCTCTTTATGCGGCGACGCCGTTTGGAGGCCATGGTGGCGGAAGAAATCATTTTGGGTCCGGATGATGTGGCCAATCCCACCGAAGTGGTCAGTGCCTTGGATGGCATCCATTCCAGTCTCTTGACTCGATACGGCGGAGCCGCGATGGGGCAGGTCTCCTGGACTTTTGAAGTGATTCGGGATGCCGACGGCCAAGTGCATTTCGTGATGGCCGCACCCCACGGCTGGCTGGGGCGGATTGAAGATACCTGGCGGGGCGTGTACACCAACCTCCGCTTTCAACCGTGGGGCGATCAGCCCCGATCGTGGCCCGTGGCCCAACAACTAACCCTAGAACGACACTGGCGCTATCCCACCCGGATTGACGTCACGTACACGAGTTCGGTGATTGAAATGATCGTGCAAGCGGTGGACCGTGCCGAAGGGGAAGTGCGCCTCCAATGGCTGTTCACCCCACTCCCCGTGGGACCGCTCACCGCGCAATTGCGCGGCTCACTCCAACAGGTCGAGCGTCAAGCCCGGCAAGATCAACAAGCCGATCCCGCTCATCCGGGCTTGGGTGTGGTGGACCGCCGGGATGTGAGTCAGGCCACAGCCCTCTTAGGCCGTTCGGCGTTCCGCGCCGAAGTCCGCTTAGCCGCGGACACCTGGCAGACCATGCAACAGATTTTGGGAGCGATTTCCGCCTCCAACGCCGAGAATCAATGGAAGCCACGCACGGTCGTGTTGTTCAAAGGACTCTGGACCCGCTGGCTTAATTTGCGTCTACCCAGCATGGGCGGACTCGGGTTTGGTCGCGTGATTCTCTTTTCCAAGCCTTTAGCCACCCTCATTCACGTGCCGAGTGCCCGGTTGCGGGTCCAGTCCTTGCATCGGGTCTTGGTCCGGCGAGGTCCGGCGGGGCCGGCTGTGCCCCGGGATCCTCGGACCGCGATCATGCGCGACGAGCTCGGACCCGTGGGTATTCCCGAAGGCGACCGCAAGTTTAACACCCTCTTTATCGGGTCCCAAGGCGGCGGCAAATCCACCGGGATGCTCCAACAAATTCGGGTCGATGCCACCTGGAAGGACCGGCAAGGCCGTCCTAAAGCGATGGTGCTGGTGGACATTGGCAAAGACACGGCCAAACGGGCCATGGGCATCATTCCAGACGACCGGGAGGTGATTTGGTTCGATCCGGCCGATCCTGCCTGTCCTTGGACCCTCAATCCATTAGCGGCGGGGATGCATGCTGGTGCGATGGCAAACGATGTGCTCGAAGGTCTCACTCAGGTCTTTGGCGAGGAGGCGATTCGGGCGCGATCCCGTGAGTTTCTCGGCAATGCGCTCTTAGCCGTCAAGGATGTGCATGGCGACGCCGCCGACTTTTCGATGGTGTACCAAATGCTCACCAATGACGACTTTCGGCAAGACGTGATTGACCGCGTGCAGGACCCGCACCAAAAAGACTACTGGCAGGTCACGTTTACCCAAACGGTGGCGGATAACCCCCGGTTTGTCGCCGAAGGTTTGGCGGCACCCCGCAACAAGATTGATGAAGTCCTGCGGTCCGAATCCGTCCGCGAGGCTCTCACCAGCAGCCCGGGCCGCCAGCAACTTAATTTGGCCGACGTGGTGTATGGCCGTAAGGTCTTGGTGGCCAACCTGGACAAAGCCCGGCTAGGAAAGTCGGGAGCACGCCTCTTAGGGGTGTTCCTGATCACCATGCTCTGGCACGCGTTAGAGACCCAGACGGATCGCCCAGAAAATGAACGGATTCCCACGGCGCTCATCATTGATGAGGCGCAAAACTTCATCAGTGAAGGATTCTTGGATATTCTTGCCGAAGGACGCGCCTACGGAGCCCAGACGACCCTCGCGGTCCGGTTCTTGGGCGAGATTTTGTCCGAACGCGCCATCTTGGGGATTCGGACCTTGGTGCAAAACTTGGTCATCTTCCAGTTTGAGCTCCGCGAAGAGGCCGAGGACTTCATGAAACGCTTCATGCGGACTTACGCCAACATGATTAGTCCGAGCGACGAAGCCCAGGACAACATCAACTTCGGGGCGGACGACTTTATGCGGCTCCCGAAGCATCACGTGGTGTGTCGCTGGATGGTCAACGGGTCGCCCCAACAGGCCTTTTTGGCCGAAACCATTCCGTGGGAGCCCTATTACGATGAGGACGTCAAAGTGCGGCATTTGGCCAAACAACCGGTGCGGGCACTACCCACAGAAACTCCCGCCTCGACGTTGCCGACGCCCGATCCCGAATGGTTGGAAGAGGATCACCCCGACGCACTGGGGAGCGACGACTGGACGGATGTGGTGGAGTGGGAGGGGATGGCCACACAACCGGAGGCCGGTCACCCGGAGACTCCCATCACGGCGGAATCCTTTGCATCAGGTGCGGCCAGTGATGTCCCCGCGGCGTCTGGCCCTCCGATGTGGCTGGCCTGGGTCTTCGATGCCACGACGGCCACCACCGCATGGGACGAGGCAACCCATGCAGGGCATCCGGTCTTATGGCACCGATTGCAGGCACAGCCCGGAGTGACGACGCTTTGGGTCTTAGAAGGGTTGGAGGACATCAACCCGGCCTGGGTGCCGGCCTTGCGTCAACGGGCGGTCACGGTGTTGCGATCCTTAGCGGGGCCCGAATCGGTGGTAGCCTGGGCCGCGTCCGACCAGTTAGGTTGTTGGCTCCCGGCGGGGTCATTGGTGGATATCGACGCGTGGATCGCGGCCGGGCAGGCTCGTAACATTGTGTGGCATCCCCTCGAAGCAGAAGCAGAGCAGGCGGAGTCGCCTCCAGTCGATGTCGAACTTGTGGCCGCGCCTATGGATCCCGTCGCTCCGCCCGTGGAGACCGAGCCGGTCACACCGCCCGTTGGGGTGAAGAAAGCACCGCCCAAGGCGGCTAAGACGACCCCGCGCCCCGGGACGGTGGCCGACGAGACCCGTGCGGAAATTTCCGCTGCGTTATGGGCCGCACTGACGAAGCGTTCCGGCTTGACTCAAGCGCAGGTGCTGGATTGGCAGAAACAGTTCCATGCCACGGACGACGAAATCGATGGCACGGTTCGCTGGATGCTGGAACGCCATGTTGATCCCAAAAACGCGGATCACATCTTTCTGAGTGTCCTCAAAAATAAGATCTTGGACCGGTTCGTCATCCCCATGGCCCGCCAGTTGGATGCGCAGCGCAAGGCCGTGGCCGATGTGCTCCTTACCAGCGAGCGTTCCACCAAATACTGGAGTCAATGGTTGAAGGCGCATCCCGAAGTGCGATCCCTGGAAATGTTCCGGGAAGTCGTGCGGCGGGATAGTACAACGGTCGCGGAGGCGTAGGGCATTTAAGAAGTGGTTGTACAGGACGAAACCCGACGGCTGGTGGGGTATGGTGCGCCGTCGGGTCTGTGGATCTAGCCGAGCTAGGATCCCCCGCCGGATGTGGGACGGGACATGGAGTATTATAGCGTAAATAACCGAGCCCCCGCCCTGCGGGGGCTTTTTTGTTGGAATATATCGATGAAGAACATTTGGCGCACGGTATTTGGGCCGAAAGACCCTGGCTCCGGAACCAGAACGGCGGTACGCTAAAGACACCAAAGGACTTGAGGGGGTGCGAATGATGATGAATCTCGGCGATGCCGTCATGGGCGGATTAGTGGTCATCGTGTTCACGGTGGGCCTGTGGTTACCCCGTCACGGCCACCACTAAGATCCAAACGACCCCAGAGCACAGAAACGACCAGCACTCCAGCCCTTCCCGTCATCTATTGACGGGTTTTTTGTTATACGGTCGACTCCGAGAAAGGAAGGTGTGCCATCATGAATGGATTAAATCACGAGATCACCGGAAGCGGTGGGTTGTTGTTGACCGTTTTGTTGATCTTGTGTCTGCTCCGACTTACATCACTGTGAATGCCATCGTACGCAGCTAGGATGGTTCTTTGGATTTGATCGGCGGGAATCACACGAACGCTAGGCGATGGCCGACAGTTCAGGTGCATCGAGGCCCCCCTAAACGGTAAGGGCCCGAATGTTTCTTGGCCGGGGGTGAAACACAGTGACGACTAAAATACGAGGTCGATGGGAGAGCTTATATCCTTGGCTGTTGAGTTGCGCCGTAGGAGTATTTCTCTATGCCCATCCCCCGCACCTCACGGTTGAGGTTTTTGATCAGCTAGCATCCACCATCGTGTCCGTCGCTGCCATCGTGATTGGATTCGTTGCGACGTTGATGACCATTGTGATTGGATTGGGTCAGACGCGTGCTATAAGGTTTATACGTGACGCCAACCGTTACAGGCAATTACTACAGTATATGCGCTTACCCTTGATATCCGGATTCGCTTTAGCCGGGATCTCTTTGGTTTTCGCGATGGAAATTTTAGTCCCCAGCGATCTCCGGTGGGAGTTCGCACTCTGGGTTGCCGTCATTGTTTGGGTTGGCACGAGTCTCTATAGATTGACGACCATTATTTTCAATATTCTTAGAAATGAAACTTAATCTACCGCCGTTTCAGACACGGTTCTGTGCCCCCGCGCTGCGGGGGCTTTTTTTATGGGGAGAGAGATCAGAAGGGAAGTGAGGGGTGACGATGCAAAATCCGCTCAAGACTTGGCGATGGATCTGGAACGCGGCCGATTATCAAAGGCGCGTGAAGATGCTCGCCCAGGCATTAACAGCGCGATACCCAGGACCAGGATGGCAATGGAATGGGCGGTGGCCGATCCACGATTTGATCAATCTCGCACAACCCGGTGAAGCTCCCTGTTGGACTCAACTCACACCAACCGGCTGTGTAGGACCGAACCATTGTCATCCCACTCAGTGGATTCACATCGGGGGGGTGGCCTTTAATCCGCGCGCCAGCGTCGATATGCTCGCCATGCATGTCGGATGGCGTTTTTTGTGGCATGATACGTGGCGGGCGGGAAAGCGCGCTTCATGGCAAGGTCTGCGCTTGCTTCAAGTTGTGGAACATCCCGGACTTCTGGCTGATAGGTTGGATTCCTGGATTGGTATTCAGCTATACTCAGAATATGGCCAAGTTCATGATAAAAAGCCACGCTAAGATAAGCAGGACCGCTGTTGCCAAAAAGCCATCCATGTTGGATGGCATTAATGGTTCTTAGCTGTCGTTGAGAAGGAAGCCACACCGGCAAATTTACCGCAATCACGGATTTCATATCGTGGTTCGCCGAATGAAGCATCGTGAGAATTTGGTAGGGTTCGGTATATAGTTCTGGGTATGATTGCGCCACGTCGATTGTTACGTAGGGGGTGATTCTACGAAAAATCGGGAAATATTTGCTCCACCGCACTAAGTCCTGTTGAAAGATAGTTGCCAAATTTTCAGCCGCCTTTACGTCGAGACCCTCATAAGCTTCAAAGGTTTGCCAGCACACTTATACACCATCCTAATCACGATGGCAGCGACGGACACGAT